>NZ_JACCQC010000014.1:0-205799 GCF_015712225.1 Burkholderia sp. 9775_39
GTGCGGACTGCGTTCGACTGGAAATCAGCGATGAACCAGTTTGCTATCCTGTTCGGAGAGCGATTTATGAAGGCGCGCGGATAACGCGTTGTTCAACCGCCTCACCCACAAAAATGCGGACAGGTTCGTTTGCCGAATCGATACTCAACAGCGTCACCTTCAAGACCTTGTTGTCGAGAACTCGCAGCACCTTCGAAATCGCGATGCTGCTGCCAAGGGAAAAAGACTCACGCAGGCCCAGGCCGACCATTTGTGCAAATTCTCCGGTGCCTCGTTACCGACTGCGCGGTAAATCGGCCGACTCGCCTACCTCGCCGCTCTGAATCCAGTTCCTCAAAAAACGAAACCCGCGCCCCGAAAAACGAGGGATTCGTCAGCAGTCGAGCGTGGCAACCGCCATTTTTTTGCCTGAAGCAGGCTCGGAAGCCCTCACCCGCTCAACGCCCCCCCGCCTTCGGCACATTATCCGAGCGCCGCCCGCGCACCAGCTTCCACACCGCACCCAGCGCGACCGGCACGATCGCCGCGCCGATCCCGACCAGCACGATCACGTTCAGGTACTGGCGGATGAACGGAATGTTGCCGAAGAAATAGCCGAGCAGCACGAGCAGCAGCACCCACACCAGCGCGCCGATCACGTTGAACAACTGAAAGCGCGCGACGCTCATCGACGAAGCCCCCGCGACGAACGGCGCGAACGTCCGCACGACCGGAATGAAGCGTGCGAGCACGATCGTCTTGCCGCCGTGCTTGTCGTAGAACGAGTGGGTCTTCTGCAGCGCGGCGCGATCGAGGAAGCGCTCGAGCACCGGGATATGCGTATTGAACACCTTCGGGCCGATCCAGCGGCCGATCAGGTAGTTCACGGTGTTGCCGGAAATCGCCGCGACGAGCAGCAGCACGATCAGCAGGCCGACGTTCATTTCGCCCGTCGCCGCGAACGCGCCGCCGATGAACAGCAGCGAATCGCCGGGCAGGAACGGGAACACGACGAGCCCCGTCTCGCAGAACACGATCAGGAACAGGACCAGATAGACCCATGCGCCGTACTGCCGGATGAAATCGCCGAGGAAAGCGTCGATATGCAGGACAAGATTGACGAAATGAAGCAGCGTATCCAAATGCGATTCCTCGAAGGCGATGGGGCCGGAACGGCCGGAACCGGCCAGACATGGCCGAGGCGCCCGCCAGCCAAGGCGGCGCGTGCAACCCAGCGATGATACCGAAACTACCTTAAGGCTCCGTGAAAAAACGTAACGGCCGGCTGCCCCGGCACACGTTCGCCGCCTCGCTATAATTCGGCCATGTCCGATATCACCGAAACGGCCGCGGGCGCCGCGCCCGCCCCCGCCGCGCGCCCGCTGCGCGCGATCCAGCCCTTGCCCGACCAGTTGATCAGCCAGATCGCCGCCGGCGAGGTCGTCGAACGCCCGGCGTCGGTCGTCAAGGAGTTGCTCGAGAACGCGATGGACGCCGGCGCGACGACGCTGCGCATCGTGCTGGAAGAAGGCGGCGTCAAGCGCATCTCGATCACCGACGACGGCTGCGGGATTCCGCCCGACGAACTGGCGCTCGCGCTGATGCGCCATGCGACCAGCAAGATCCGCTCGCTCGAGGAGCTCGAGGCGGTCGCGACGCTGGGTTTTCGGGGTGAAGCGCTCGCGTCGATCGCGTCGGTCGCCGAGATGTCGATCACGAGCCGGACGGCCGATGCCGCGCATGCGATGAAGATCGATGCGCAGACGGGCGTGCTGTCGCCCGCCGCCGGCTCGGTCGGCACGACGATCGAGGTGCGCGAGCTGTACTTCAACACGCCCGCGCGGCGCAAGTTCCTGAAGAGCGAGCAGACCGAATTCGGCCACTGCCTGGAAATGATCCGCCGCGCGGCGCTCGCGCGGCCGGACGTCGCGATCTCGGTGCTGCACAACGGCAAGGCCGTCGAGCACTGGAATGCGACCGAGCCCGCGCAGCGCGTCGCGAAGATCCTCGGCGACGGCTTCGCGACCGCGCACCTGCCGCTCGACGAGCAGGCCGGCCCGCTCGCCGTCTACGGCTGCGCCGGCCTGCCGACCGCGAGCCGCGGGCGCGCCGACCAGCAGTATTTCTTCGTGAACGGCCGCTTCGTGCGCGACAAGCTGCTGACGCACGCGGTGCGCGCGGCCTACGAGGACGTGCTGCACGGCGACCGCTATCCGTCGTACGTGCTGTTCCTCGACCTGCCGCCCGAAGCCGTCGACGTGAACGTGCATCCGTCGAAGATCGAAGTGCGGTTCCGCGATTCGCGCTCGATCCACCAGTACGTGTTCCACGCGGTCCAGCGGGCGCTCGCGCGCCACGCGGGCGCGTCGCCGGAAACCACCGCGGGCGGCCATGCCGCGCATATCGAGCCCGCCCCGCGCGGGCCGGCGTCGTTCCTCGACACGCCGCTCGGCCAGAGTCCCGGCGGCGCCGGCGGCATTGGCGGTAGCGGCGGCAGCGGCTTCTCGTCGCCGTCGTCTTCATCATCGGCGGGCAACACGTGGATGCGCCAGGCACGGATGACGCAGGGCACGCTGCCCGTCGCGCAGCCGCTCGCGCTCTACGACGCGCTGTTCGGCCGCAAGGACAGCGGCGCCGGCACGCCGGACGGCACGACGCTCATCGCGCGCGATTCGGCCGACGCACCGGCCGCGCCGCTGCCGGGCTTCGCCGCGTCGCCGCTCGCCGCCGGCGCGCACGACGACCAGCCGCTCGGGTTCGCGCTCGGCCAGATCCACGGCATCTACGTGCTCGCGCAGAATGCGTACGGTCTCGTGATCGTCGACATGCACGCGGCGCACGAGCGAATCCTGTACGAACAGTTCAAGAACGCGCTCGCGGATCGCACGGTCGCCGTGCAGTCGCTGCTGCTGCCGATCTCGATGACAGCCACGCCGGTCGAGATCGGCACGGTCGAGGAAGAGCGCGACACGCTCGAATCGCTCGGCTTCGACCTCGCGGTGCTGTCGCCGACGACGCTCGCGATCCGCGCGGTGCCGGCGCTGCTGAAGGATGCCGACCTGCAGTCGCTCGCGCGCGCGGTGCTGGCCGACCTGCACGCGTTCGGCGGCTCGCGGGTGCTCACCGAGCGCCAGCACGAACTGCTCGGCACGCTCGCGTGCCATCACGCGGTGCGCGCGAACCGGCGCCTGACGCTCGACGAGATGAACGCGCTGCTGCGCCAGATGGAGGCGACCGAGCGCGCGGACCAGTGCAATCACGGCCGGCCGACCTGGTATCAGCTCACGCTGAACGATCTCGACCGCCTCTTCATGCGCGGGCAATGAGCGCTTCTTCGCAGTCCACCCCGACGACGATCGCCTGCCTGCTCGGCCCCACCGCTTCGGGCAAGACGGCCGCGGCGCTGGCGCTCGCCGCGCGCCGCCCGATCGAGATCGTCAGCGTCGATTCGGCGCTCGTCTACCGCGGCATGGATATCGGCACCGCGAAACCGTCGCGCGACGAGCGCGCGAGCGTGCCGCATCACCTGATCGACATCATCGACCCGGCCGACGCGTATTCGGCCGCGGAATTCCGCGCGGACACGCTGCGGCTGATCGGCGAGATCGTCGCGCGCGGCCGCACGCCGCTGCTCGCGGGCGGCACGATGCTGTACTACAAGGCGCTGACGCACGGGCTCAACGACCTGCCGGGCGCCGACCCGGAGATCCGCGCGGCACTCGACGCCGACGCCGCGCGCGACGGCTGGCCCGCGCTGCACGCGCGGCTCGCGCAGGTCGATCCCGACACGGCCGCGCGGCTCGCGCCGAACGATTCGCAGCGGATCCAGCGGGCACTGGAAATCTTCATGTTGAGCGGGCAGCCGATGTCGGTGCTGCTCGCCGCGCCGCGCCGCACCGACGATGCGGCCGCCGCGTACCGCTTCGTGCCGGTCGCGCTCGAGCCGTCGGATCGCGCGGTGCTGCACGCGCGGATCGCGCAGCGCTTCGATGCGATGCTCGACGCGGGCTTCATCGACGAAGTCGAACGGCTGCGGCGCCGCGAGGATCTCCATCCCGACCTGCCGTCGATGCGTTGCGTCGGCTACCGGCAGGCGTGGGAATTCCTCGACGGCGACACCGACTACCGGACGATGCGCGACAAGGGCATCTTCGCGACCCGCCAGCTGTGCAAACGCCAGATCACGTGGCTGCGCGCGATGCCGGAGCGGATCGTGGTCGACTGCGTCGCGCCGGATTCGACGGCCCGCGCGCTCGACGCGCTCGAACGCGTCCTCGACGGCCGCACACCGGGCTGATGCGTCAGCCGGCCCGACGCGCCGCCAGGCGCGCGCGGGCGCCGTCGACGATCCATGCGATGCCGCGCTCGAACGCTTCGTCGCCGCTGCGCTCGCGCAGCGTGGCCCAGCCTTGCGCGAACAACGGATACTCGGCCGCATCCGGCAGCAGCGCATCGGCGTCGCCGTCCGGCCGCGCCTGCTCTTCCAGCACCCAGCCGACCACGAAGCGCCCGATCGCGACCATCACGTCGACCGCCTCGTCCGGCTTGAACCCCGCTTCACCGAGCAGCGCGATCTTGCGTTCGATCGAACTGAAATGCAGCGCGCGCGGCCGGGTGCCGGCGTGCAGGCGCGCGCCGTCGCGGTAAGCGAGCAGCGCGCGGCGGAAACTGCGCGCATTCTCCGCGAGCCATGCATCCCATACTTCGCCCGGCTCCGGCAGCGACGCACCGTGGCGCTCCAGCATGATCGCCTCGGCCATTGCGTCGAGCAGCTCGGCCTTGTTCCTGAAATGCCAGTAAAGCGTCGGCGACTGCACGCCGAGCCGCTCGGCGAGCCGCCGGGTGGACAGTCCATCGATCCCCACTTCATCCAGCAGGTCGAGCGCCGCGCGCAATACCGTGTCGCGCGTCAGTCGCGCCCCTGTGTCCTTCATCTCTATCACCGATAGGGAAACTGTGGAATAATCCTCACTCTATCATCGATAGAGTCATCCTCTTGAATCCGTCCCTGATTGCCATTCTGGCCACGGTGCTGCTCGACGCGATCGGCGTCGGGATCGTGATGCCGATCCTGCCCGGGCTGCTGCGCTCGCTCGCCGCCACCGGCAGCACCGACACCCATTACGGCGTCCTGCTCGCGCTGTACGCGTTCGCGCAGTTCCTGTGTGCGCCGCTGCTCGGCGCGCTGAGCGACCGTTTCGGCCGCCGCCCGGTACTGCTGGCGTCGCTCGCGGGCGCCGCGCTGGACTATCTGCTGATGGCGCTCGCGCCGACGCTCGCATGGCTTTACGTCGGGCGGTTGATCGCGGGCGTCACCGGCGCGAACGTCGCGGTCGCGACCGCGTACGTGACCGACGTGACGGCCGAACCCGACCGCGCGCGGCGCTTCGGCCAGCTCGGCGCGATGATGGGCATCGGCTTCATCGCCGGCCCGCTGATCGGCGGGCTGCTCGGCGCGCTGCACCTGCGTGCGCCGTTCGTCGCGGCCGCGTTGCTCAACGCGCTGAATCTCGTGCTCGTGTGGCACGTATTGCCGGAATCGCGGCCGCGCTCGGCCGGGGGCGGCCGCACGGCTGGCGCGCTCAACCCGTTCGCGAACCTGCGCCGGCTGAGCGGCGCGCCCGCGCTCGCGCCGCTGATCGGCATCTACGTGATCGTGGCACTCGTGTCGCAGGCGCCCGCGACGCTGTGGATCCTGTACGGCCAGGAACATTTCGGCTGGTCGACGCCGGTCGCGGGGCTGTCGCTCGCCGGTTACGGCGCGTGCCACGCGCTCGCGCAAGCGTTCGCGATCGGGCCGCTGATCGCGCGGCTCGGCGAGCGGCGCGCGCTCGCGCTGGGCCTTGCAGGCGATGCACTCGGGCTGGCGGTCATCGCGTTCGCGACCGCCGCGTGGGTGCCGTTCGCGCTGCTGCCGCTGTTCGCGGCCGGCGGCATGACGCTGCCGGCATTGCAGGCGATGCTCGCACGGCAGGTCGACGATACGCGTCAGGGCGAACTGCAGGGCACGCTGGCGAGCGTGGCGAGCCTGATCGGCGTCGCGGGGCCACTGGTCGTCACCGCGACCTACGCGGCGACGCGCACGACGTGGCCGGGGCTCGTCTGGGCTGCCGCCGCGCTGCTGTACCTGCTCGTGCCGCCGTTGCTGGCCGGCGCGCGCCGTCGCGTTCAGCCCGCGAGCGTGACGAGATTCGCGTCGCGCACGAGCTGCCAGCGGCCGCCGGTCTTGCGGAAGATCGTCAGCGTGTGGCCCGAGCGGCGGATCGTCTCGCCGCCCGGCGGCGTCGCGTCGATCTCGATGAAATTGCGCAGGTACGCCCAGTCGCCGATCACACGCAGTTCGTCGATCCGGTAGCGGCCGTCGATCTTTGGCGCGTGCTCCGCGCCGGCGTTCGCGTCGCGCGACGCGGCCGCGAACGCCGCCTTGTCGAACGGCGGCTTGCCGGCCACCATGAAGATCGCGTCGTCGGCGATCAGGTCCAGCACCGTCGCCAGATCGCCGCGCCGGCTCGACACGAACCAGTTGTCCACGAGTTCGCGGATTGCCCGTTCGTCTTCGGTCATCGTCGCCCCTCCTTCATCGGCCTGCGTCCATACAGACGCGGCGCCCGAAAAAAAAACCGCCCGGAGCGATTCCGGGCGGCTTTCCGTGCTGCATTCTGCTGCGGCGATGCGTCAGACCACGACCGTCTGCGCCTCGCCTTCGCGGGTCGCACGCACGGTGCCGATCTTCCACACCTGTTCGCCGGCGGCGGTCAGGTCGGCGATCGCCGCGTCGGCATCGGCCGCCGACACGATCACGGCCATGCCGATCCCGCAGTTGAACACGCGGTGCATTTCCGCGTCGGCGACGCCGCCGTGCTCCTGCAGCCACTTGAACAGCGGCGGCAGCGGCCAGGCGTGCTGGTCGAGCTCGGCGGTGAGGCCTTCGCGCAGCACGCGCGGGATGTTCTCGACGAGGCCGCCACCGGTGATGTGCGCCATGCCCTTCACCGACAGCTTCTGCATCAGCGCGAGCAGCGGCTTCACGTAGATGCGCGTGGGCGCCATCAGCGCGTCGGCGAGCGAACGGCCGTGGAAATCGGCCGACAGGTCCGGGTTCGCGCGCTCGATGATCTTGCGCACGAGCGAGAAGCCGTTCGAGTGGATGCCGCTCGATGCGAGGCCGAGCACCACGTCGCCTTCGGCGATCGTGCTGCCGTCGATGATCTTGCTCTTCTCGACCGCGCCGACCGCGAAGCCGGCCAGGTCGTATTCGCCGTCCGGGTACATGCCCGGCATTTCGGCCGTTTCACCGCCGATCAGCGCGCAGCCCGACAGTTCGCAGCCCTGCGCGATGCCCTTGACGACGGTGGCGGCCGTGTCGACGTCGAGCTTGCCGCACGCGAAGTAGTCGAGGAAGAACAGCGGCTCGGCGCCCTGCACGAGGATGTCGTTCACGCTCATCGCGACGAGATCCTGGCCGACCGTATCGTGTTTGTTCAGATGAAACGCCAGCTTGAGCTTGGTGCCCACGCCGTCGGTGCCCGACACGAGCACCGGCTCCTTGTATTTCTTCGGCACTTCGAACAGCGCGCCGAACCCGCCGATGCCGCCGAGCACGCCGTCGCGCAGGGTTTTCTTCGCAAAAGGCTTGATCTTGTCGATGAGCGCGTCGCCGGCGTCGATGTCGACACCTGCGTCGCGATAGGACAGACCCTGAGCGTCGGGAGCGGATTTCGGAGGATTCATGGGGGAATGCGAGAAGGTCGGTAAAATGCGATTTTACCCGAAGCCGGCCCGTTGGCCGGAATTCCCAGCACCGAATCGTCAGGGATTGCATCTTGGTCGACACGTCCCCGTTTTCTTCGCCACGCGAGCCGCGCCGGAACCCGCGCGCCGCCGTGCGTGCGGCCGCGTGGTCGAGCACCGGAGCCCTCCCCCGCGCGCGCCCGGCGTACGGCACGCGTTTTTCCAACCGATCTGCATTGTGACTGTTGTGTCCCGTCAACTGACGCTCGATCTCGGCACGCCGCCGCCCGCCACGTTCGACAACTTCATCATGAACGAGGAGAACGACGAGCTCGTCTCGCGCCTGCAGAAGCTCGATCTCGCGCTCGCGGCCGGCCCCGTGCCGGACCGGTCGTTCTATATCTGGGGCGAGCCCGGCAGCGGCCGCACCCACCTGCTGCAGGCGCTCGTGAGCGACGCGTCGTACGGCTATGCGCGCTACCTGACGCCGCAGAGCCCGCTCGGCGCGTTCACGTTCGACCCGCGCATCGGCATCTATGCGATCGACGACTGCGACCGGATGAGCGACACGCAGCAGGTCGCGCTGTTCAACCTGTTCAACGAAGTGCGCGCGCACCCG
Organism: Burkholderia sp. 9775_39; assembly: GCF_015712225.1. NCBI lineage: Bacteria > Pseudomonadati > Pseudomonadota > Betaproteobacteria > Burkholderiales > Burkholderiaceae > Burkholderia > Burkholderia sp. 9775_39. The sequence goes on from NZ_JACCQC010000014.1 coordinate 8,330, forward strand.
TCGAGCGCGTTCGTCGCCGCGGGCCCGGCGGCGCCGCTCGCGCTCGACGTGCGCGAGGACCTGCGCACGCGGCTCGGCTGGGGGCTCGTGTTCCACCTGTCGCCGCCGTCCGACGCCGGCAAGATCGCGGTGCTCAAGCTCGCGGCGAAGGAGCGCGGGATCGCGCTGACCGACGACATCGCCGCGTACCTGCTGACCCATTTCCGCCGCGACATGCCGAGCCTGATGGCCTTGCTCGACGCGCTCGACCGCTTCTCGCTCGAGCAGAAACGCGCGGTCACGCTGCCGCTGCTGCGCCGGATGCTCGCGCGTCCCGGCGACGACATCACACCACCGGGCACGGGCCCGAACCGCTTCGAGTAAAATGCGCTTCCATGACTAATCTGGCACTCTTTGACCTCGATCACACGCTGATCCCGACCGATAGCGACCACGAATGGGGTCGCTTCATGGTGAAGCTCGGCATCGTCGACGCGGAAAGCTTCTCGCGTCAGAACGACCAGTTCTTCGCCGACTACAAGGCCGGCCAGCTCGACATCCACGCGTACCTGTGCGCGATGCTCACGCCGCTCGCGAAGTATTCGCGCGCGCAGCTCGCGCAATGGCACGAGCAGTACATGCACGAGGTGATCCGGCCCGCGATGACGCCCGCCGCGCTCGAACTCGTGCGCCGGCACCTCGATGCGGGCGACCTGTGCTGCGTCGTGACGGCGACCAACGAATTCATCACGCGCCCGATCGCGACCGCGTTCGGCGTCGACACGCTGATCGCCTGCGAGGTCGAGACGACCGACGGCCACCCCGATTCCCCGTACACGGGCCGCCCGACCGGCACGCCGAGCTATCGCGAAGGCAAGATCGTGCGGACCGAAGCGTGGCTCGCGTCGCTCGGCAAGCACTGGGACGACTTCGAACACAGCTACTTCTACAGCGACTCGCACAACGACATCCCGTTGCTCGAGAAAGTCACCGACCCGATCGCGACCAACCCCGACGACACGCTGCGCGCGCATGCAAACGCGCGCGGCTGGCGCATCCTCGATCTCTTCTGAACGTCGTGATCAAAAAATTCATCCGCAAGCTGCTCGGCCAGGACGAAACCGAGCAAACGCCTCCCGCCGCGGCCCCGGCCGACGCAGCGGCCCCTGCTGCCCCGCGCACCCCGAAGGGCGCCCGCGGCGGCGGCGCGAAGAAACCGCGCAGCAACCATGAGCCGACCGTCGTGCCGGCCAGCGTGCACGGCATCAACCCGGCGCTGATCTCGAAGAACGCGGTGCGCGTGACCGACACGCTGCAGCAGGCGGGCTTTCGCGCGTTCATCGTCGGTGGCGCCGTGCGCGACCTGCTGCTCGGCATCGCGCCGAAGGACTTCGACGTCGCGACCGACGCGACGCCGACCGAGGTGCAGCGCCTGTTCCGCCGCGCGCGCCTGATCGGCCGCCGCTTCCAGATCGTGCACGTGCAGTTCGGCCAGGAACTGATCGAGGTGTCGACGTTCCGCGCGCTGGTCGACGCGCCGCCCGAGGCGGCCGCGGCCACGGCCGAACCGCCGAAGCGCCTGAAGCGCGACGAACTCGATCGCCGCACGCACGCGGTCGACGCGAGTGGCCGCGTGCTGCGCGACAACGTGTGGGGCGAGCAGCATGAGGACGCCGCGCGCCGCGACTTCACGATCAACGCGATGTACTACGACCCGTCGACGCAGACGGTGCTCGACTACCACGACGGGATGGCCGACGTGCGCGCCCGCCTGTTGCGGATGATCGGCGATCCGGCCACGCGCTTCCGCGAGGATCCGGTGCGGATGCTGCGCGTCGTGCGCTTCGCGGCGAAGCTCGGCTTCGAGATCGAACCGCATACGCGCGAGCCGATCCACGCGCTCGCCGACCTGATCAACAACGTGCCGGCCGCGCGCCTGTTCGACGAAATGCTGAAGCTGCTGCTGTCGGGCCACGCGCTCGCGTGCCTGCAGCGGCTGCGCAAGGAAGGGCTGCACCACGGGCTGCTGCCGCTGCTCGACGTCGTGCTGGAACAGCCGCAGGGCGAGAAGTTCATCACGCTCGCGCTGAACAACACCGACGCGCGCGTGCGCGCCGGCAAGCCGGTGTCGCCGGGCTTCCTGTTCGCGACGCTGCTGTGGCACGACATGCGCCAGCGCTTCGAGCAATACACCGCCGCGGGCGAGATCCCGGTGCCGGCGCTCCATCGCGCGATGGACGACGTGCTCGACATGCAGACCGAGAAGCTCGCGATCCACAAGCGCTACTCGGCCGACATGCGCGAGATCTGGGGCCTGCAGCTGCGCCTCGAGAAACGCTCGGGCCGCAGCGCGATGCGGCTGCTGGAACACCAAAGGTTTAGAGCGGGGTATGATTTCCTCCTGTTACGCTGCGAATCCGGCGAGCTCGATGCGGAAGTCGGACAGTGGTGGACGGATTTCATCGAAGGCGACGCGGCCGCTCGCGAGGCATTGCTCACGCAGGGCGGCTCGAAGGAAAAATCGCCCCGCAAGCGGCGGCGCCGCGGCGGGGCGCGCAACCGCAAGCCGGGTGAAGGTGCCGCCGAGCAGGCACCGGATACCGCAGGCGATACCGCGAGCGGTTCCGACGACTGACGCGCGCGCCGGCGAACGACGTAGGAAGTGATGCCATGACGGTTGCATATATCGGACTGGGGGCGAATCTCGGCGATGCGCGCCAGACCCTGAAGGACGCGGTGGTGTGCCTCGCGCAGCAGCGCACCATCTCGATCCTCGGCAAATCGAGCCTGTATCGCACGGCGCCCTTCGAAGCGGGCGGCGACGATTACTACAACTGCGTCGTCAAGCTCGACACGACGCTGTCGGCTCGCGAGCTGCTCGCGCTCTGCCAGAAGATCGAACATCACTTCGGCCGCGAGCGCCCGTATCGCAATGCGCCGCGCACGCTCGACCTCGACATCCTGCTGTTCGGCGCCGATTCGATCGACGAGCCCGACCTGATCGTCCCGCACCCGCGCCTCACCGACCGCGCGTTCGCGCTCGTGCCGCTCGTCGAGATCGAGCCGGCGCTCGACATCCCCGCGCGCGGCCGGGCCGACGCCTTTCTCGCCGCCGTCGCGGATCAGCGCGTCGAAAAGGTGCAGACCTGCCAGTGCCTGATGCAAAAGGCGCTCGCTGCCGGCGAAGACGCCGACAAGACCCGCTGCCGATGAACGCCACTCCGCTGACCGTCACCGCGCCCGACCTGCGCGCCCCACACCGCTATCTCGTGATCGAAGGCCCGATCGGCGTCGGCAAGACGACGCTCGCGCGCCTGCTCGGCGAGCGCTGGTCGATGCAGACGCTGCTCGAGCGCCCGCAGGACAACCCGTTCCTCGAACGCTTCTACCGCGACACCGCGCGCTACGCGCTGCCGGTCCAGCTGTCGTTCGCGCTGCAGCGCGCGCAGCAGGCGCGCGAGCTGATCGGCGCGCTCGACACGGGCCGCCCCGTCATCGCCGATTTCATGCCGCAGAAGAACGACATCTTCGCGCGGCTGAACCTGCCGGAAGACGAGTGGCAACTGTATCGCTCGGTCGCCACGCACGTCGACGTGCCGCAGGCGCCGTCGCCCGATCTCGTCGTCTATCTGCAGGCGAGCCCCGAAGTGCTGTTCTCGCGCATCCAGAAGCGCGGGCTGCCGATGGAACTGCAGATCAGCGACGCGTACCTGCGCTCGCTCGTCGACGCGTACAACGAATTCTTCTACCACTACGACCGCACGCCGGTGCTGACGGTCGCAGCCGAACACCTGAACCCGCTGGATTCCCCCGAAGATCTCGCCCTGCTGGTCGAGCGCATCGAGACGATGCGCGGCCGCAAGGAATTCTTCGTCAAGGGCGAGACGACGCGCTGACGCGTCCCGCCTGTCGCTCTTCACCCATCGACCCGGATTTCCCATGACCTATCTCCAGGAATCGAGCCGGCCTGCCGTGACGGTACCCAAGCTGCAGGCAATGCGCGACGCCGGCGAGAAGATCGCGATGCTCACCTGCTACGACGCGAGCTTCTCCGCGCTGCTCGATCGCGCCGGCACCGACGTGCTGCTGATCGGCGATTCGCTCGGCAACGTGCTGCAGGGCCACACGACCACGCTGCCGGTGTCGCTCGACGACATCGCGTACCACACCGCGTGCGTCGCGCGGGCCCAGCCGCGCGCGCTCGTCGTCGCCGATCTGCCGTTCGGCACGTACGGCACGCCGGCCGAGGCGTTCGCGAATGCGGTCAAGCTGATGCGCGCGGGCGCGCAGATGGTCAAGCTCGAAGGCGGCGAATGGCTCGCCGATACGATCCGCTTCCTCGTCGAGCGCTCGGTGCCCGTCTGCGCGCACCTCGGCCTCACGCCGCAATCGGTGCATGCGTTCGGCGGCTTCAAGGTCCAGGGCAAGACCGAAGCCGGCGCCGCGCAGCTGCTGCGCGATGCGCGCGCGATCGAGGATGCCGGCGCGCAACTCGTCGTGCTCGAAGCCGTGCCGACGCTCGTCGCGTCCGAAGTCACGCACATGCTGAAGATTCCGACGATCGGCATCGGCGCGGGCGTCGACTGCTCGGGGCAGGTGCTCGTGCTGCACGACATGCTCGGCGTGTTCCCCGGCAAGCGGCCGCGTTTCGTGAAGGATTTCATGCAGGGGCAGCCGAACATTCAGGCGGCCGTCGAAGCCTACGTGCGCGCGGTGAAGGATCGGTCGTTCCCCGGCCCCGAACACTCGTTCTGACGTAGAAGCCCGGATGTAAAAAAGCGCGGCATGGACGACCGGCTCGCGGCTCCAGCGCCCGCCCCGTCGCGTCGTTACTTCAGCACCGCGTCGAGCGCACCGCGCAGTGCATTGGTCAACAGCAGCCCCTGCGCGCGCGCCAGATCATCGCGGGTCACGACGCGCTCGACCGCCCCGAATGCGGGATCGTCGAGCAGCACGCCGCGCATCACGCCCGGCAGCACGCCGGACGCCAGCGGCGGCGTCACCCACTGGCCATCGAGCTTCACGAACAGGTTCGAGCGCCCGCCTTCCGTCACCTCGCCGCGCTCGTTGACGAACAGCATGTCGAACCCGCCGAGCGCCTCCGCCGCCTGCCACGCGCGGTCGTATTCGGCGCGGCGCGTGGTCTTGTGCAGCAGCAGCGCATCGCTCGCGCGGGTCGGCGCGAAGCCGTGGGCCGACGCGAGCATCGCGCCGACCGGCCCCGCCGGCAGCGGCTTGAGCGGCGCGGCGACGATCTCGATCGTGCCGTCCTTCGCCAGCGCGAGCTTCATCCGGTACGCGCCGTTGCCGTCGAGCGCCGCGCAGCGTGCATCGATCTCGCGACGCAACGCGTCGGCGTCGAAGCGGAAGCCGAACGCATCGGCGCTGCGCTGCAGCCGCGCAAGATGACGATCGAGGTGGCGGATGCCGTCCGCCCGCGTGGCGGCCGTCGTTTCGAACAGCTGGAAGCCGGGATCGGCATCCGTCAGGAATCGCGCTTTCAATTCGCACTCCGCATATTCGTCGGCCGCGACGCTGTCGAGCACGATGCCCGCGCCGACGCCCATCGTGCCACGCCGCCGGCCGGCGGTCGCCGTTGCCGCGTCGCGCGTGGCGCTCGTCGCGACGGCATCGGCTGCGACCGCCTCGAGCGTCAGCGTCCGGATCGCGACCGACAGGCAGAAATCGCCGCAACCGGCCGCGCCGTCGGATGCTGCAGCGCCCGCCGGCGCGGCCTCATCCTGCGGCGCATCGAGCCAGCCGATCGCGCCCGTATAGAGCCCTCGCGGCGTCGACTCGATCGTGTCGATCAGCTGCATCGTCTTGTACTTCGGCGCACCGGTGATCGACCCACACGGAAACAGCGCGCGCAGCATCTGCGCGAACGTCGTGCCGTCGCGCCAGCCGGCTTCGACCGTCGACGTCATCTGCCACACCGACGCATAAGGCTCGACGGAGAACAGCGCCGGCACCTTGACGGTGCCCGTGCGCGCGATCCGCGACACGTCGTTGCGCAACAGGTCGACGATCATCACGTTTTCCGCGCGGTTCTTCGGATCGCTCGCGAGGAACGCGGCGGCCGCCGTGTCTTCACGTGGATCGGCCGAGCGCGGCGCGGTGCCCTTCATCGGCCGCGCACGCAGCACGTCGCCGTGCTTCTCGACGAACAGCTCGGGCGAGCACGATACGACCCATGCGCCGCCCGGCAGCGCGATCAGCGCGCCGTAGCGCACCGGCTGACGCGCGCGCAGCCGCCGGTACAGCGCAAGCGGCGTGCCGAACACGTCGAAATTCAGCCGGTACGTGTAATTGACCTGATACGAATCGCCTGCGCGCAACGCGTCGTGCACCGCGGCGATCGCCGCGTCGAATGCATCGCGCGACACACTCTTCGCGACATGCGCGACACCGGCGATCGACGGCGTGCCGCCGCCGTCCTGCTGCGCGAGCCACGCATCGACTTCGTCGCGCGACAGCCGCTCGCAGCGCGCAAACAGCAAAAAGCGCAGCGGGGCATCGCCCGGCTGCGCCCGTTGCAGGTTGCGTCCGAATGCGTAATCGCCGACGACGACCGCATGCAGCCCATCGCGCAGATCCTGCGCGAGCGCCGCATCGACCGCGTCGAGCTGCGCCGGGTCCGTGCACACGCGTTCGCGCACGAAGCCCGAATACAAACGACTCGACCGCGCGGACGCGGTCGAGTCGCAATCGTCCAAGAGCGCGAACGACGCGCTCTCGTTGCCTTCAGTCATGCTTTACTCGAAGAAGCTCTTCACACGGTCGAACCAGCTCTTGCTCTGCGGGCTGTGACGCGCGCCGCCCTCGGCCAGCGACTTCTCGAACTGCTTGAGCAGATCGCGCTGCTGGTCGGTCAGCTTCACGGGCGTCTCGACCTGCACGTGCACGTACAGATCGCCCGCAATGCTCGAGCGCAGCCCCTTGATGCCCTTGCCGCGCAGGCGGAACGTCTTGCCCGACTGCGTGCCTTCCGGCACCGGGAACGACGCACGGCCGGCCAGCGTCGGCACCTCGATCTCGCCGCCGAGCGCGGCGGTCGTGAACGGGATCGGCATCTGGCAATGGAGATCGTCGCCGTCGCGCTCGAACACCGAGTGCGGCTTGATGTGGATCTCGACGTACAGGTCGCCCGGCGGCCCGCCGTTGATGCCCGGCTCGCCGTTGCCGGCCGAACGGATCCGCATTCCGTCGTCGATCCCGGCCGGGATCTTCACTTCGAGCGTCTTGGTTTCCTTCACCTTGCCCGACCCGTGGCAATGCGCGCACGGCTCGGGGATGTAGGTGCCCGTGCCGTGGCACTTCGGGCAGGTCTGCTGGATGCTGAAGAAGCCCTGCGACATGCGCACCGTGCCCTGGCCGTGACAGGTCGGGCAGGTTTCCGGCTTCGTGCCGGGCTTCGCCCCCGACCCATGACAGACTTCGCACGACACCCAGCTCGGCACGCGGATCTGCGTGTCGTAGCCGTGCGCGGCCTGCTCGAGCGTGATTTCCATGCTGTAGCGCAGGTCGGCGCCGCGATACACCTGCGGGCCGCCGCGGCCGCCGCGCGCGGCGCCGCCCGCGGCCTGGCCGAAGATGTCGCCGAAGATGTCGCCGAAGGCATCCGCGAAGCCGCCGAAGCCCTGTGCGCCCGCACCGCCCATGTTCGGATCGACGCCCGCGTGGCCGTACTGGTCGTACGCCGCCCGCTTCTGGCCGTCCGACAGCATTTCATAGGCTTCCTTCGCCTCCTTGAAATGCTCTTCCGCATCCTTGCTGTCCGGATTGCGGTCAGGGTGATACTTCATCGCAAGCTTGCGATATGCCTTCTTGATTTCGTCGTCGCTCGCATTCTTCGCGACGCCCAGAACCTCGTAGTAATCCCGTTTCGCCATATCGATTCACTGTGCCGCCACGCATCGCGCACGCGGCGGCTCCTTTCGCCCGCAGTAAAGTCTCTCGACTCGTCTGGCGCTGCACCGTCCGCGGACGGCTCGCGCAGCACCCGCCAAAAAACAAATGTGCCCGGAGGGCCGCAAGGCCCGCCAGGCGTGGAGTCGATCCGGCCATCCGGAAGGAAAGACAGACCGCTTGTCAGCCGCGCCGCGCGCGTTTCGCGCGCGGCGTACGGTGCCATTGCAACCCGGCTCAGTCCTTCTTCACTTCCTTGAACTCGGCGTCGACGACGTCGTCGGCAGCCTGTTGCGCACCGCCCGCATGGGCCGCGCCTTCCGCTGCACCGGCCGCGCCGGCGGCACCCGCCTGCTGGGCCTGCATGTCGGCGTACATCTTCTCGCCGAGCTTCTGCGAGACCTTGCCGAGCTCCTCGACCTTCGCGTCGATCGCCGCCTTGTCGGCCGACGTGTCCTTCAACACGTCCTCGAGCGACTTCAGCGCGGCTTCGATCGCTTCCTTCTCGCCCGCGTCCAGCTTGTCGCCGTACTCGGTCAGCGCCTTCTTCGTGCTGTGCACCAGCGCGTCGCCCTGGTTGCGCGAATCGGCCAGCTCGCGCAGCTTGTGATCTTCCGCTGCGTTCGCTTCCGCGTCCTTGATCATCTGGTCGATTTCAGCCTCGGACAGGCCCGAGTTCGCCTTGATCGTGATCTTGTTTTCCTTGCCGGTCGCCTTGTCCTTCGCGCCGACGTGCAGGATGCCGTTCGCGTCGATGTCGAAGGTCACTTCGATCTGCGGCACGCCGCGCGGTGCCGGCGGGATGCCTTCGAGGTTGAACTCGCCGAGCAGCTTGTTGCCCGCTGCCATTTCGCGTTCGCCCTGGAACACCTTGATCGTCACGGCGCCCTGGTTGTCGTCCGCCGTCGAGTACACCTGGGCGTGCTTCGTCGGGATCGTCGTGTTCTTGTTGATCATCTTCGTCATCACGCCGCCGAGCGTCTCGATACCGAGCGACAGCGGGGTCACGTCGAGCAGCAACACGTCCTTGCGGTCGCCCGACAGCACCTGGCCCTGGATCGCCGCGCCGACCGCGACGGCTTCGTCCGGGTTCACGTCACGGCGCGGATCCTTGCCGAAGAACTCCTTCACCTTCTCCATGACCTTCGGCATGCGCGTCTGGCCGCCGACCAGGATCACGTCGTCGATGTCCGACACCTTGACGCCTGCGTCCTTGATCGCGATACGGCACGGTTCGATCGTGCGCTCGACGAGATCCTCCACCAGCGCTTCCAGCTTCGCGCGGGTGATCTTCAGGTTCAAGTGCTTCGGGCCCGACGCGTCCGCCGTGATGTACGGCAGGTTGATTTCGGTCTGCTGGCCCGACGACAGCTCGATCTTCGCCTTTTCGGCGGCTTCCTTCAGGCGCTGCAGCGCGAGCACGTCCTTCGACAGGTCGACGCCCTGCTCCTTCTTGAACTCGCCGATGATGTAATCGATGATGCGCTGGTCGAAGTCTTCGCCGCCGAGGAACGTGTCGCCGTTGGTCGACAGCACTTCGAACTGCATTTCGCCGTCGACGTCCGCGATCTCGATGATCGACACGTCGAACGTACCGCCGCCGAGGTCATACACGGCGATCTTGCGGTCGCCCTTCTCGGCCTTGTCGAGGCCGAACGCGAGCGCCGCCGCGGTCGGCTCGTTGATGATCCGCTTGACTTCGAGGCCCGCGATGCGGCCGGCGTCCTTGGTCGCCTGGCGCTGGCTGTCGTTGAAGTACGCCGGCACCGTGATCACGGCTTCCGTGACCGGCTCGCCGAGGTAGTCTTCGGCGGTCTTCTTCATCTTGCGCAGCACTTCGGCCGAGACCTGCGGCGGCGCGAGCTTTTCGCCGTGCGCTTCGACCCATGCGTCGCCGTTGTCGGCCTTGATGATCGAGTACGGCATCAGGCCGATGTCCTTCTGGACTTCCTTCTCTTCGAAGCGGCGGCCGATCAGGCGCTTCACCGCGAACAGCGTGTTCTTCGGGTTGGTCACCGACTGGCGCTTGGCCGGCGCGCCGACGAGCACTTCGTTGTCGTCCATGTACGCGATGATCGACGGCGTGGTGCGCGCACCTTCCGAGTTCTCGATGACCTTGACCTGGTTGCCTTCCATGATGGCGACGCACGAGTTCGTGGTGCCGAGGTCAATACCGATGATCTTTCCCATTTTTTCCTAATCTCCAGAAATGCTTGTTTGCTGCGCGAAACGCCGCGTTTTTGGGCGGTTTCGCACGCCAGAATTCAACTCTGTTCCCGAAATGCGTCCGTCCGATCCGTTTTCAAGACCGGACGAGCGATGCGGATATTAAATTTTTTCAATCGCCGCCGGCTAGCGGATCGTGTGGGCCATCGGTGCCGTCGCCGGCCGGCGCACCGGCCGCCGCGGCGATCTTCGCGCGTGCCGCCGCGACGGCTGCCTGGAACTGCGCGAGGCCATGCCAGCCCGTCGCGCGGCCGAGCCGCTTGCCGCGGTGGAAGAAGAACCACGTCGGCACGCCGTGCAGCCCGAAGCGGCGCCCCAGCTCGCGATGTTCGTACACGTTGCAATGGAACCACTTCAGGCCGAGCGCACGGATGGCATCGGGCTGCGCGAGCATCGCCTTCTTCGCGATCTCGCAGTTGAAGCAGTCGACGCCCCAGAAGAACACCACCGCCAGCGCATCGCCCGCGCCATCGATGGCCGCGTCGAACGTGCCGGCGTCGAGCGCCTGCATGTCGAACGCGTCGAACGCGGCCGGATCGACGCCGGCGGGCACCATTTCCGCTGCCTTATTTCGACTGCGCGACGGTGACGAGCGCCGGGCGCAGCACGCGGTCGGCGATCATGTAACCCTTTTGCAGCACGGTGACGACGGTGTTCGGCTCCTGCTCGGCCGGCACCATCGAAATGGCTTGGTGCTGGTGCGGATCGAACTTCTCGCCGACCGGGTTGATCGCGACGACGCGGCCCTTCTCGAGCGCGCTCGTCAACTGGCGCAGCGTCAGCTCGACGCCTTCGCGCACCTTCGCGATGTCGCCGGAGGTATCGCTGACGGCCGCTTCCAGGCTGTCCAGCACGGGCAGCAGGTGTTCCGCGAAGCTCTCGATCGCGAACTTGTGCGCCTTCGACACGTCGTCCTGCGCGCGGCGGCGCACGTTCTCGGTCTCGGCCTTCGCCCGCAGGAAGCTTTCCTGGAGCTCGGCGACCTTGGCTTGAGCCTCCGCGAGCGCCGCGTCGGCGGCTTCGGCGGCGGGTGCGGCGCCTTGCGCCGCCTGCTTCTCGCTGCCGATGTCTTCGGCCGATGGGGTAGCCGGGTTCTCTTGCGTGTTTTCCATGTCGCTGAAAGTCGATTAGAGGTTGAAGCCAAATCGGCAACCGCCGGACGTATACCCGGCGGCACCGCACATTACTGGTGCAAATAAGGGCGAAAACTCCGATTTCAAGAGGGTCATTCGCCGGCATTCGCCAATGCCGCGAAACAACCGCGCATTTTCCGGTGCAGGCGTCGCATAGTCCGCCGGATCGGGCGAAACGGCCTGTAACAACGCTTACCCGGCAAGGACTAGCTCCGCACAGGCCGGCTGCACTACACTCCATTCAAGCGTCGGAAAGCGTGTTTACCCTGAGCTGACCGCCGCCTGACATCCACCTGGCGCCGTTTTCACCCTTGTTCTCGAGGGGAGTACCGTGAAACTGACCTTTGCGATATCGGTGGTCGCGCTGGTACTCATTGCCGGCACCACCACCATCTGCCTGTCGGGAGCCGTCACCGACCGCACGACCGAGTACGGAAGCGCGCGGGCGACGTTCGACCAGATGTTCAGCTCCCACCAGAAAATCTGTCGATGATGCGCCGGTCGCGCTTCGTCGGCCGGCCGTGCAGTTCGGCCGCCGGCTCGCGATACGTGCGGCGCCGCTCCAGTTCGGCGAGCCGCGCGGCCCGCCCCGCTTCCGTTTCCTCGTAGAGCGTCTGCGCGACGCTCGCGGGCCCGCGCACGTCGCATACGCCCAGCACGGCAATGTGCCAGACGATGCCGTCGATCGCAATCTCGACCTCGTCGCCCACCCGCACGTCCTTCGCCGGCTTGACCGCCGCGCCGCCGATCTTCACGTGGCCCTTGTCGACCGCGTCGGTCGCGAGCGAGCGCGTCTTGAAGAACCGGGCCGCCCACAGCCATTTGTCGATGCGCAGCTTCGCGCCCGGCTCGGTGGAAATCTTGTAGTTCATGTTCAGTTGACCGGTTCGGGCTGCGCAGCCTTGACGGGCCAGCCCTGCAGATTCTCCGCGACGATTTCGCCGAGCGCGCCGATCCATGCGGACGCGCCGTTCAGGCACGGAATGCGGTGGAAGGTCTTGCCGCCGCCCGCAAGGAACTCGTCGCGCACTTCCATGCCGATTTCCTCGATCGTCTCCAGGCAATCGGCCGTGAAGCCGGGACAGAACACGTCGGCCCGCCGCACGCCGGCCTCGCCGAATTCGCGCAGCGTCGGCGCGGTGTACGGCTGCAGCCATTCGGCCCTGCCGAAGCGCGACTGGAACGTGACGCGGCACTCGGTGGTCGACAGCCCGAGCGCGGCCATCAGCAACGCGCCCGTCTGCTGGCACTGGTCGTGATACGGATCGCCGAGGTCGAGCGTGCGCTTCGGCACGCCGTGGAAGCTCAGCACCAGCTTGTCACCGGCCGCGAAATCGGGTCGGCCGTGCTGCGCCCAGTACTGGCGCACCTGCTCGGCCAGCGCGTGGATATAGGCCGGATGGTCGGCATAGTGCCGCACCGTGCGCACTTCCGGCTGATTGCGCATGCGCGCGAGCGCGTCGAACGCGGCATCGAATGCGGTGGCCGTGGTCGACGCCGAGTATTGCGGATACATCGGCATCAACAGCACGCGCTCGACGCCCGCGCGCTTGAACTGGGCAAGCGCGTGCGAAATGTTCGGGCTGCCGTAGCGCATCGCGTAGTCGACCGTCACGTGATAGCCGTTCGACGTGAGCAGATGCCGCACGCTGTCGGTCTGGCGTTCGGTGTACACGCGCAGCGGCGAACCCTCGGGCATCCAGACGGCCGCGTACTTCTTCGCGGACGCGCGGCCGCGCAGCGGCAGGATCAGCGTGCGCAGCAGCACCTGCCAGACGGCCTGCGGGATTTCGACGACCCGCGGATCCGACAGGAATTCGGCCAGATAGCGCCGCACCGCGCGCGGCGTGGGCGCGTCGGGCGTGCCGAGATTGATCAGCAACACACCGATGCGGTGGGCGGCCGCGACGCTCGAAGGCGGCTCAAGATCGAAACGCATGGGCAAGAACGTGCTCGGGGCACGGGACCGGACGGCCCTCAATTATAGCGGGCCGCCCCGTGCCGTTCGGCCGACTGTCGCCGCGAGCGGCGCCGCGGCATGATAGCGGGGCGGGATCGGGACGGTGATTGCCTGCAATCGCCGGCAATCGCGGGTTATTGCTGGCTCAGCGTGAGCGACAGCAGGCGCGCGGTGATGTCGACGATCGGTATCACGCGGTTGTACGCCATGCGGGTCGGGCCGATCACGCCGAGCGTGCCGACGATCTTGCCGTTCACCTCGTATGGTGCGGTCACGACGCTCATTTCCTCGATCGGCACGAGCGTCGATTCGCCGCCGATGAAGATCTGCACGCCCTGGGCGTGGCTCGATACGTCGAGCAGTTGCAGGAGGCCCGTCTTTTGGTCGAATACGTCGAACAGCTTGCGCAGCCGCGCCATGTCGGACGAAAGGTCCGCCACTTCGAGCAGGTTGCGCTCGCCGGAAATCAGCACGGTGTCCTCGGTGTCGGGCACCTCGGTGCTGGCCGTCACGGCCGCGTGCATCAGCGTCGTCATGTCGCCGCGCAACTGGTCGATCTCGTCGCGCAGGCGGCGGCGCACCTCGTCGAACGACAGGCCGGCGAAATGCGCATTGATGTAGTTGGACGCCTCGGTCAGCTGCGACGGCGAATAGTCGCGCGGCGTCGCGAGCATGCGGTTCTGCACGTCGCCCTCGGGCGTGACGATGATCAGCAGGATGCGCTTGTCGGACAGGCGCATGAACTCGATCTGCTTGAACACGTGGCTGCGGCGCGGCGTCAGCACGACGCCCGCGAACTGCGACAGGTTCGACAGCACGCTCGCGGCGGCCGCGACCACCCGCTGCTGCGGCTCGCCGGCCTGCAGCGTGTTCTGCACCTGGCGCGCGACGGCCTCGGCGTCGATCGGCGCCTCGACCGTCAGCATCGTATCGACGAACAGCCGGTAGCCGCGCGGCGTCGGAATGCGTCCGGCCGACGTGTGCGGGCTCGACACGAGGCCGAGCTCCTCCAGGTCGGACATCACGTTGCGGATCGTCGCCGGGCTCAGCTCGAGCCCGGAGTAACGGGACAACGTGCGCGATCCGACTGGCTGACCGTCGGCGATATACCGTTCGATCAGGGTTTTCAGGAGGGTTCGTGCGCGAGGATCTAGCATGGTGGAAAATTTTAGCGCAACCGCGCGACCGCGGCGAGTACCGTCCGCCACCGTTGCGCGGGGCGGCCCGATCCGGCCCCGTCGGCGCACAGCCGGTTCTTTTCGTCAACGAGCTATGGTGTAATGCCGGCATGAAAACCGGTAATCAGTTCAATACTGTCGCGCTCGTCGGCCGGAGCAACACGCCCGGCATCGCCGAGCCGCTCGCCACGCTGGCGGACAGCATCGCCACGCTCGGCTTCGAGGTCGTCTTCGAAGGCGATACCGCGCGGGAAATCGGCATCGCCGGCTACCCGGCGCTCACCCCGGCCGAAATCGGGGCGCGAGCGGACGTGGCGATCGTGCTCGGCGGCGACGGCACGATGCTCGGCATCGGCCGCCAGCTCGCGCCGTACCGGACACCGCTGATCGGGATCAACCACGGGCGGCTCGGCTTCATCACCGACATCGCGGCATCCGACATGCAGGCGCTCGTCCCCGTGATGCTGGCCGGCAAGTTCGAGCGCGAGGAGCGCTCGCTGCTCGAGGCGCGGATCGTGCGCGACGGCGAACCGATCTACCACGCGCTCGCCTTCAACGACGTCGTCGTGAACCGCAGCGGCTTCTCCGGGATGGTCGAGCTGCGCGCGTCGGTCGACGGCCGCTACATGTACAACCAGCGCTCGGACGGGCTGATCGTCGCGACGCCCACTGGCTCGACCGCGTATGCGCTGTCGTCGGCTGGCCCGATCCTCCATCCGCAGCTGGCGGGCATCGTGCTCGTGCCGATCGCGCCGCACGCGCTGTCGAACCGGCCGATCGTGCTGCCCGACGATTCGAAGATCGCGATCCAGATCGTCGGCGGCCGCGACGTCAACGTGAACTTCGACATGCAGTCGTTCACGTCGCTCGAACTGAACGATACGATCGAGGTGCGCCGCTCGAAGCACACGGTGCCGTTCCTGCACCCGATCGGCTACAGCTACTACACGACGCTGCGCAAGAAGCTGCACTGGAACGAACACGCATCGAACGAAGACGACAAGGCGTCCTGACGACGCTGCTCCCGACACCATGCTCCGCCACCTCTCGATCCGCGACTTCGTCATCGTCGCCGCGCTCGATCTCGAATTCGACAGCGGCTTTTCCGTCTTTTCCGGCGAAACCGGCGCCGGCAAATCGATCCTGATCGACGCCCTCGCCCTCGCGCTCGGCGAACGCGCCGACGCGAGCGTCGTGCGCACCGGCTGCGGCCGCGCCGACATCACGGCCGAATTCACGCCGCACGACCGCGTCGCGCGCTGGCTCGACGAACACGCGTTCGACGCCGAGGACACCGTGATGCTGCGCCGCGTGATCGACGTGAACGGCCGGTCGCGCGCGTTCATCAACGGCACCAGCGCGACGCTCGCGCAACTGCGCGAGCTCGGCGAGATGCTCGTCGACATCCACGGCCAGCACGCACACCAGCTGCTGATGCGGCCCGACGCGCAGCGCGAGCTGTTCGACACGCACGCGGGGCTCGTCGCCGATGCCGCGAACGTCGCGCGCGCATGGCGCGTGTGGCGCGACGCGACGCAGGCGATCGATGCCGCGAAGGCGCACGAGCGCGAATTGCAGCTCGAACGCGAAAAGCTCGCGTGGCAGCTCGCCGAGCTCGACAAGCTCGCGCCGCAAGCCGGCGAATGGGATGAAGTCAGCAACGAACACAAGCGCCTGTCGCATTCGGCGAACCTGATCGAAGGCGTGCGCGGCGCGCTCAACGCGCTGTCCGAGTCAGACGACGCGATGCTCGCGCAGCTCGGCGCGATCGTGTCGAAGCTGCGCAGCCTGGCCGACTACGACACCGCGCTCGGCGATGCGCTGGCGTCGCTGGAGCCGGCCGAGATCCAGTTGCAGGAAGCCGTCTATTCGCTGTCGCACTACGCGCAGCGCGTCGATCTCGACCCGGAGCGGCTCGCGCAGGTCGAAGCGCGGCTCGACGCGCTGCACTCGACCGCCCGCAAGTTCCGGCTGCCGCCCGATACGCTGCACGAAGAGCATGCGGCGCGCCGCGCGCAGCTCGCCGCGCTCGACGCGGCCGCCGATCTCGGCGCGCTCGAGGCCGCGCAGGCGAAGGCGCGGGAAGCCTATCTCGCCGACGCCAAACGCCTGTCGAAAGCGCGCGCGCAGGCCGCGAAGGCGCTCGGCACGGCCGTCACGGCCGGCATGCAGGAATTGTCGATGGCGGGCGGAAGCTTCGAGGTCGCGCTCGTGCCGCTCGCCGACGGCGGCCCGCACGGGCTCGAACAGGTCGAATTCCGCGTGGCCGGGCACCCGGGCGTGCCGCTGCGGCCGCTCGCGAAGGTCGCGTCGGGCGGCGAGCTCGCGCGGATCAGCCTCGCGCTCGCGGTGATCGCCAGCGCGGCGAGCCCGACGCCGACGCTGATCTTCGACGAAGTCGACACGGGGATCGGCGGCGGCGTCGCCGAAGTGGTCGGCCGCCTGCTGCACCAGCTCGGGCGCGACCGCCAGGTGTTGTGCGTGACGCACCTGCCGCAGGTCGCCGCGCGCGGCGACCATCATTTCCAGGTGGCGAAGGGCGCCGACGAGCGCGGCGGCACGGTATCGACCGTTGTTGCGCTCGACCGCGCGAACCGGATCGAGGAAGTCGCGCGGATGCTCGGCGGGCTCGAAATCACGGCCACCACACGCAAGCACGCGAAGGAAATGCTGGCGGCCTGACGCGCGGCGGGAGCGGCCCGTCCCGCGCAAGCCGAACGGGCTCGCCCCTTCGATTCAGGGCGGTACGCGGATCGATGCCGCGCCCGCCCTGCTTTCTTCAAACGGCCGTTTCAACCGCACCGAATACGCGTGTCCACAACGCCGTCACGGCCGCCCGCTCGTCGGCCACCACCGCCGGGTCGACGCGCGCCTTCTCCATCCCGTCGAGCCGCAGCTTGTGCTGCAGCTTCCGGTACTTGCGGTACGCCGCGCCGACGCGCTCGGCCTCGTCCTCGCCCATCAGCCCGAAGCGCGCGACCTCGCGCAGCAGCGCGATGTTGCCGGTGTTGCGGATCAGCTCGGCGTCGCTCGACGCATGCAGCAGCACCCAGTACTGGACGATGAACTCGATGTCGACCATCCCGCCGCGATCGTGCTTCAGGTCGAACAGCTCGGTCTGGTTCGGGTGGCCGGCAAATACCTTGCCGCGCATGTCGACGATCTCCTTCGCGAGCACGCCGCCGTCGCGCGGCGTCGTCAGCACCTGCTGGCGGATCGCCTCGAAATCCGCGCCGATCTGCGCGTCGCCCGCGCTGTAGCGGGCGCGCGTCAGCGCCTGGTGCTCCCACACCCACGCGGTATTCGCCGCATCGCCCTCGCGCAGCTGATAGCGGCGAAACGCGTCGAGATCGGTGACGAGCAGCCCGGCCTCGCCGTTCGGCCGCAGCCGCAGGTCGATGTCGAACAGTGCGCCCGCGCCGGTCGCCGTCGTGAGCCAGGTGATCAGGCGCCGCGTAAAGGTGGTGTAGACGTCCGCCGCGCGTTCGTCCGGATCGTCGTACAGGAAGATCAGGTCGAGATCCGACGCGTAGCCGAGCTCCTTGCCGCCCAGCTTGCCGTACGCGATCACCGCGAACTTCGGCACGTCGCGATGGCGCTTCGCGAGCTGCGACCAGACGACTTCGATCGTCACGTCGAGCACCGCGTCGGCCAGCTCGGACAGCCGGTCGCTCACATGCTCGACCGACAGTTGGCCGGCCAGATCGATCAGGAGAATCCGGAACACCTCGGCGTGCTGCGCGTGGCGCAGCAGGTCCATCTGCTGCTCGGGGCCGTCGGCCGCCGCGAGCCGCGCGCGCAGCGCATCCTTGAACGCGGGCCAGTCGAACGGGCTCGCGATCGCCTCGTCGTCGAGCAATTCGTCGAGCAGTTGCGGGTGGCGGATCAGGTAGCCGCCGCCCCAGCGCGTCGCGCCGAGCACCGACAGCACGCGGTCGAGCGCGGCCGGGTATTCGGTCAGCAGCGCGAGATAGACGCCGCGCCGGCTCACCGTCTCCAGCAGGTCGAACAGGCGCACGATCGTGTCGTCGCGGCGCGCGGCGTCGATCTTCGGCGCGGCGTCGAGCGCCCGCTGCGCGACGCTGTCGAAGCGCTGCCGGCTCTTTTCCGGCAGCCCGGTGTAGCGCGACGATTGCCAGATCGCGCGCAGCCGCGCGAGCACGGCGGCCGGATCGGTGAAACCCAGGCCGTCGAGGCGCGCGACCAGCGCGTCGTCCTCGCCGTCGTCGGCCAGCGCGCCGCTCCAGATCCACGCGGCGGCCGTGTCGTCGCCGGCCGCGCACGGCGCGCCGTTCGCCTTGTCGGCAAAAATCTGGTCGAACTGCGTTTCGACGAACGTGCGGTGGCCGTCCAGCACCGTCATCAGCGCCGCATAGTCGGCAAACCCGAGCGACGCGGCAAGCGCCGCACGTTCGTCGGGCTCGACCGGCATCGCATGCGTCTGCGCGTCGTTGCGGTATTGCAACCGGTGCTCGAGCGTGCGCAGGAAATTGTAGGCGTCGGTCAGCCGCGCGCATACGTCGTCACCGATCAACCCGCGCGCCTGCGCATGTCGCAGCACCGCGAGCGTCGGCCGCACGCGGAATTCCGCATCCTGGCCGCCACGGATCAACTGGAACACCTGCGCGCTGAACTCGATCTCGCGGATCCCGCCGCGCCCGAGCTTGATGTCGTCGGCCTTGTCGGGCCGCATCGATGCGCGGCGCGCGGCTTCTTGCCGGATCTGCTGGTGCAGCGAACGGATCGCGCCGATCACGCCGAAATCGAGATAGCGGCGGTACACGAACGGCTTGACGATCGATTCGAGCTGCGCCGCGAGCCGCTGCGCGGCGTCGCTGTCGCCTTCCGACACGAGCCGCCCCTTGATCCACGCATAGCGCTCCCATTCGCGCCCCTGCACGTAGAAATATTCCTCGAGCATCCCGATGCTGCAGACGAGCGGCCCCGAATCGCCGTTCGGCCGCAACCGCATGTCGACGCGAAACACGTAACCGTCGGCCGTGACCTCGGACAGCACGCCGATCAGGCGCCGGCCGAGCCGCGTGAAGTATTCCTGCGTGGACAGCGGCGAACGCGCGCCGCCGGTGGTCTCGCCGTCGTCCTCGTAGACGAAGATCAGGTCGATGTCCGACGACACGTTGAGCTCCCGGCCGCCGAGCTTGCCCATCCCGACCACGCCGAGCACGACGCGCTGGCCGTCGGCGCCGCGCGGCTCGCCGTACAGCGCCTCGAGTTCGGCCGACAGCAGCGCGAGCGAGCGCTGCACGGCCACTTCGGCGAGGTCGGTCATCGCGCCCGTCACCTCGGCGACGTCGGCCAGCCCGCGCAGGTCGCGCTCCGCGACCGCGCCGAACGCCTCGGCGCGCAACTGCCGCAGCGCGCGCTTCAGTTGCTCCTCGCCCGGCGCCGCCGTGCCGGCGGGTGTCGCGAGCAGCTCGGTGAGGCGCGCGTCGAGCTGCGCGCGGCCGAGCGGCGCGGCCGCCCACGCGGCGATCTGCTCGGCCAGCGCGGGCCGCGCGGCAGCGGCGCGGGCAAGGTATCGGGAATAGGACGTGCTGATCAGGGCGGAAGCGTCGGTCATCGAGAAGCGGGCCTGGCGAAAAGGCCGGCAGGCTGCGGCCGGCGCGTGCGCGCCCCGCTGCCGACCGGCCCCATGGACTCGGCGCGGCACCCGCCGGACGCGCGTGCGCCCGTCGCGACACCGCGCGCCGGAAAGCCCGTGCCGGGCTGCCCCAACGGCCGCCGGCACGAACCCGTGTGATACATTTCAACGTCAGTCTGCAAAACTACCATATCGCCGCCCGTCCGCCGCATGTCCGACCGTCAGGAATCCGCCGTAGCTGCGCCCGAAGCGGGACCTCCGAAGCACGATCATCCGGTCCTGCGTCGCGTGTTCAGGGTGACGCTGGCAGTCGGGATCGGCACCTACTTCGTCGCGTCCGGCGCCTTCCTCGGGCTGCGCTACGTGCTGCTGCCCCGCATCGACGAATTCCGCCCGCGCATCGAGCGCGCGGTGTCCGACAAGCTCCACGCGCAGCTTTCGATCGGCAAGCTTTCCCCGAACTGGTCCGGCATGCAGCCGGGCGTCGAACTCACGAACCTGACGATCCGCGGCCGTGACGGCAAGGTCGCGCTGTCGGTGCCGCATGCGACCGCCGCGCTGTCGTGGATGTCGCTGCTGCGGCTGTCGCCCGCGCTGTCGAGCCTGATCGTCGACCAGCCCGACCTGGTCGTCGCGCGGGCGGCCGACGGCTCGCTGAGCGTCGCGGGCGTCGGCGTGGCCACCACCCACGGCGGCAACGACACGTTCGGCACCTGGCTGCTGAAGCAGGAGGCGATCGTGCTGCGCGGCGGCACGCTGCGCTGGCGCGACGCGCAGCACGACGCACCGGAGCTCGTGCTGTCGGGCATCCGGCTCGCGGTGCTCAACGACGGCCGCGTGCACAAGGCGGCGCTGCAGGCGCCGGCCAACGGCACGCTGCTGCTCGGCCCGCTCGATTTCCGCGCACGCTTCAAACACAAGCCGCTCGCGCCGATCGGCAAGCCGGCGAACTGGACCGGCGACGCGTACCTGTCGACCGGCCCCGTCGACCTGCAGACGCTCACGCGCTATCTCGACGTGCCGCTCACGATCCACGCGGGGCGGATCGACAACGCGATCTGGGCGACCTTCGGCGACGGCCACTTGCGCTCGGCGGGCGGCGACCTGCAAGGCGCCGACGTCGCGCTGCGCGTGCGCCCGACGCAACCGCGGCTCGACGTGCCGACGGTCGGCTTCGGCTGGGACATGGTGCTCGACGCGGGCCACGACTACACGCTGCACCTGACGCGCTTCAATGCGGAACTCGGCCAGCCGCCGCTGCCGGACGGCACGCCGCTCGCGCGCTCGCTCGCGCTGTCGACGCTGACGGCGCGCTACCGCGTGCCGACCGCGAACCAGGGGCAACTGCTCAGCGTGGTCGGCGACCGCGTCGATCTCGGCATCCTCAGCGAATTCATCCGCGGCCTGCCGCTGCCGGCGCGCCTGCGCAACGAGCTGATCAAGATCGACCCGCGCGGGATGGTGTCGAACTATCACATCGAGGTCGAGCGCGCGAAACCCGCGCACCCCGATCTCGCCGACGAGGAGCGGCGCATGGGCGCCGCACCGATCGTCCGCTACCGCTTCCTCGGCGATCTGCAAGGCATCAGCTTCGCCGCGCAGGAGCCGCCGCCCGGGCTCTCGCCGCGCGGCCACCCGCGCGCCGGCTGGCCGGGCGTCGAGAACCTGTGGGGCCGCGTCGATGCGAACGAGACCGGCGGCGCCGCGCATATCGACACGGTCAACGCGGCCGTCACCGTGCCCGGCGAATTCGACGAGCCGCGCCTGACGTTCGACCGGCTGCGCGGCAATGCCAAATGGACGATCACGCCCGCGCCCGGCGACAAGCACGCGCGCGTCGACGTGTCGCTGCCCGACCTGCTCGTGTCGAACCCGGATGCCGAAATCGCGGTGTCGGGCTCGTACACGAACCCCGGCCACGGCCGCGGCTCGCTCGACCTGCGCGCCGATTTCGCGCGCGCGTCGGTCGCGCGCATTCCGCGCTACCTGCCGACCGGGATGTCCGAGCACCTGCGCGACTATCTCGGCCACGCGCTGCAGGACGGCAAGGTGACCAAGGGCGCATCGATCGTCGCGCGCGGCCCGCTCGAGAAATTCCCGTTCGAACACGAGCCGGACGCCGGCGTGTTCCACATCGTCGCGCCGTTCACCGGCGGCCGCTTCGAGCCGACGCCGTACCCGCCGCGCAAGCTTGCGAACGGCACGCCGAGCGTCTGGCCGGCGCTCGACGGAATCGACGGCGTGTTCGAGCTCGCGCAGAACAAGCTGCGTTTCGACATCGACCGTGCACACTACAAGCGCGTCGCGCTGACGAAGGTCGCGGGCCGCATCGACGACCTCGGCAATCCGTCGCACTCGCCGCTGATCATCGACGGCCATGCGCAGGGCCCGCTCGCCGACCTGATCGACTACGCGGACAACAGCTCGCTCGGCACGATGAGCAACCACATCGGCCAGCGGATCGACGCGCAGGGCCCCGCGTCGCTCGCGCTCAAGATCACGATTCCGCAGCACGTCGCCCATCCGCACACGCACATCGAAGGCGCGCTCGGGTTCGGCGGCAACACGCTGTCGACGAGCGGCGTGCCGCCGCTGTCGGCGCTGCGCGGCAGCGTCCGCTTCACCGAGGCGGGCGCGTCGCTGCACGCGCTGTCGGGGCGCTTCCTCGGCGGCCCGGTGCGCGCGAACGGCACCTTCCAGTCACACGGCCCGTACGCGGTGGACGTCGACGGCCGGCTCGCGCTCGACGCCGCGCGCGGCCTGAACCTGCACGGCGCGGCCGCCGCGCTGCTCGAACACGTGGTCGGCGACGCGCCGTACAAGGTCGCGGTGCGCGGCGCGCCGGGCCGCCTGCCCGACGTCAGCGCGCAATCCGACCTGACCGGCGTCGCGCTGAACTTCCCGGCGCCGTTCGCGAAACCGGCCGGCACGCCGATGCCGTTCCGCTTCACGCTGCAGCCGGCGCCGCAGGCGGACGGCAAACGCCTCGAACATGCCGACCTGACGCTCGGCCCCGTGTCCGCGACCTACCTGCTCGACGCGACGCGCGGCCAGCCGCTGCGCGCGGTGCGCGGCGCGATGGGCATCCACCGGATGCCCGACATGCCGCAGGACGGCGTGAGCGCGGCCGTCGACGTCACCGAGCTGGACGCCGACGCGTGGCTCGCCCTCGCCCACACGCTGCAGCCCGACACGCCGCGGGCGCCGGAACCGCAAGCCGCGCCGCGCGTCGATTTCGCGAGCTTCGCGCCGAAGCGCTTCGCGTTCCACTTCGGCACGCTGAAGCTGCTCAAGCGCAACTGGGAGAACGTGATCGTCGGCGCGTCGCACGTCGACGACCTGTGGCAGGCCAACATCGCGTCGAACCAGGTGTCGGGCTACCTGTCGTGGGCGCCGGGCGGCGGTCACAACGGCGCGGGCGTGCTGAACGCGCGGCTCGCGAAGCTGGTCGTGCCGCAGAGCTCGCAGCACGACCTCGTCGGCCGCGCGATGAACCTGCCGACGCCGACCGACCGGCCGATGCCGTCGATCGACCTGATCGTCGACCAGGTCGTTGCGCGCGATCACGACATCGGCCGGCTCGTCGTCAACGCGCGCAACATTGACGAAGACGGCACGCCGGTGTGGCAGCTCGACAAGCTGGAACTGTCGAACCCGGCCGCGAAGCTCACGGCGACCGGCAACTGGCGCACCTCGCGCCGCGCACTGGCCCGCGGCGTCGACGAAAACGACGCGCCGCGCCGGACCGTGTTCGACTTCAAGCTCGACATCGACAACGCGGGCGCGCTGCTCGACCGCGTCGGCCTGCCGCGCACGCTCGCGGACGGTCACGGCTCGGTCACGGGCAAGGTCGGCTGGCGCGGCGGCCCGACCGCGCTCGACTTCCCGTCGCTCGGCGGGCAGGTCGCGCTCGACCTCGAACACGGGCAGATCCTGAAGGTCGATCCGGGCGCGGCGAAACTCCTCGGCGTGCTGAGCCTGCAGAGCCTCGCGCGCTTCCTGACGCTGAACTTCCGCGACGTGGTTGGCAAGGGGCTGCCGTTCGACAAGATCACCGGCACCGGCCGAATCTCGAACGGGATCGCGCGCACCGACGATTTCTCGATGATGACGGGGCCCGCGAACGTCACCGTGCGCGGCGCGGTCGATCTCGGCACCGAGACACAGGACCTGCATGCGCACGTCGCGCCGAAAATCAGCGCGGGCGCGGCCGCGATCGGCGCGGCCATCATCAACCCGCTGCTCGGCGTCGGCGTACTGGCCGCGAACTACGCGCTGTCCGAGACGCTGTCGCGCGCGTTCGCGCTCGACTACGCGATCACCGGCTCGTGGGCGCACCCGCACATCGAGCGGGTGCGGAGCGATCAGGGTAAGATGAATCACGGTCCGGCCGATGCGGCGAGCCATTGAGCGCGCATCGCACCACGCAGGGCGCCGGGCCGCACCCCATTTATGACGCAACCGATTCCGCGATGACCGACCACGCCCGTTCCGCCACGCCCTTCCAGGTCGCCGCGCTGCAGATGGTGAGCACGCCGGACGTCACACGCAATCTCGCCGAAGCGCGCCGCCTGATCGCGGAAGCCGCCGGCGAAGGCGCGCAGCTCGTGCTGCTGCCCGAGTATTTCTGCTTCATGGGCCACCGTGACACCGACAAGCTCGCGCTCGCCGAACCGTACCGGGACGGCCCGATCCAGCAGTTCCTCGCCGACGCCGCGCGCCGCCACGGCATCTGGGTGATCGGCGGCACGCTGCCGCTGAAGGCGCCCGAACCCGATCGCGTGCTGAACACGACGCTCGTGTTCGATCCGTCCGGCAACGAAGCCGCGCGCTACGACAAGATCCACCTGTTCAACTTCGAGAAAGGCGACGAATCGTTCGACGAGGCGCGCACGATCCGCGCGGGCGACACGGTCGTCGCGTTCGACGCGCCGTTCGGGCAGGTCGGCCTGTCGGTCTGTTACGATCTCCGCTTTCCGGAGCTGTATCGCCGCATGGGCGACTGCGCGCTGATGGTCGTGCCGTCGGCGTTTACGTATACGACGGGCCGCGCACACTGGGAAACGCTGCTGCGCGCGCGGGCCGTCGAGAACCAGTGCTACGTGCTCGCGGCCGCGCAGGGCGGCAAGCACGAGAACGGCCGGCGCACGTGGGGCCACAGCATGCTGATCGACCCGTGGGGCGAGATCGTCGCGGTGCGCGACGAGGGCGCCAGCGTCGTGCTCGGCGCGATCGATCCGCAACGCATCGCCGACGTACGCCAGAGCCTGCCTGCGTGGCGGCACCGCGTGCTGACCTGAATCCGCCGCACCGCTTGAAACGCCGCGCGGCCCACCCATCTGCCCGGCAGCACCCGACAACTTTTTGAGAAACCCCGATATCCGCATGAACATCATCGAACCCGGCATCCGCAACCTCGCGCTGGCGAAGGACATCCTGCTCACGCCGTACGGCCTCGACGAAAGCCTGCTCACGCGCACGATCGCCGACATCTTCACGCATCGCGTCGACTACGCGGACCTGTACTTCCAGGCGACCCGCAGCGAAGCGTGGAGCCTCGAGGAAGGCATCGTCAAATCGGGCAGCTTCAGCATCGACCAGGGCGTCGGCGTGCGCGCGGTCGCGGGCGACCGCACCGCGTTCGCGTACTCGGACGACCTGTCGCCCGAAGCGATCGCGCAAGCCGCCGCCGCCACCAAGGCGATCGCGGCGGCCGGCGGCGGCCGCCAGAAGATCAAGGCAGCCACGTCGCTGACGGGCATCTCGGGCCGCGACCTGTACCTGCCGTCCGACCCGCTCGCGTCGCTCGACGCGACGGCCAAGGTCAAGCTGCTCGAACGCATCGAGCAGATGGCGCGCGGGCGCGATCCGCGCATCACGCAGGTGATGGCGGGCCTCGCCGGCGAATACGACGTCGTGCTGGTCGCACGCAGCGACGGCGCACTCGCGGCCGACATCCGCCCGCTCGTACGCGTGTCGGTGACGGTGATCGCCGAGCAGAACGGCCGTCGCGAGATCGGCTCGGGCGGCGGCGGCGGCCGCTTCGACTACGGCTACTTCACCGACGACGTGCTGTCGCGCTACGTCGACGACGCCGTGCACGCGGCGCTCGTCAACCTCGATGCACGTCCCGCGCCGGCCGGCGCGATGACGGTCGTGCTCGGGCCGGGCTGGCCGGGCGTGCTGCTGCACGAGGCGATCGGCCACGGCCTCGAAGGCGACTTCAACCGCAAGGGCTCGTCCGCGTTCGCGGGCCGGATCGGCGAGCAGGTCGCCGCGAAGGGCGTGACGGTGGTCGACGACGGCACGCTGCCGAACCGCCGCGGCTCGCTGAACATCGACGACGAGGGCAACCCGACGCAGTGCACGACGCTGATCGAGGACGGCATCCTGAAGGGCTACATCCAGGACACGCTGAACGCGCGCCTGATGAAGATGCCGGTCACGGGCAACGCGCGGCGCGAGTCGTACGCGGCGCTGCCGATGCCGCGCATGACGAACACCTACATGCTGAACGGCGACAAGGATCCGCAAGAAATCATCGCGTCGGTGAAGAACGGCCTGTACGCGGTGAACTTCGGCGGCGGCCAGGTCGACATCACGAACGGCAAGTTCGTGTTCTCGGCGTCCGAGGCGTACATGATCGAGAACGGCAAGATCACCTACCCGGTGAAGGGCGCGACGCTGATCGGCAGCGGCCCGGAATCGCTGAAGTACGTGAGCATGATCGGCAACGACATGTCGCTCGACACGGGCGTCGGCGTATGCGGCAAGGAAGGCCAGAGCGTGCCGGTCGGCGTCGGCCAGCCGACCCTGCGGATCGACAAGATGACGGTCGGCGGTACGGCATAACCGCATCGCGGCGCAGACAATCCGCGCAGTTTGACGAAAACGCGCGGATTGTCCGCATTTTCGACGGTTCCCGGTTGCCAGCCGGACGGGGACGGGGTATAAATTCCGAATCAACTTTTTTGACGAGCCGAATTTCCGTCATGTCCGCCAAGTTTTACTTTTACTTTTTTTGGTATCTCAGACCGCTGGCGGATCGAGAGGGTTGATGGCGCGTAAAGCGCAACCGAAATTCCCGAAAAAACCGCCGGCGAACCCGGCGGTTTTTTTTCGCCCTTCGCCAGCCGGTCGCCGCCGCAGCCGTTCAGCAGCCCCGACCGACACCACTGAATCGCCCGAATCGATGAATCTGCCGCACGCCCACTGACCGAACGGCGCCCGGAAAATGAGGAGAAACAGCATGCCCCCGCACAACACCGACGACGTCCGCATCCGCGAACTCAAGGAACTGACGCCGCCCGCCCACCTGATCCGCGAATTCGCGTGCTCCGAAGCCGCGTCCGAGCTGATCTACCACTCGCGCCAGTCGATGCACCGCATCCTGCACGGGATGGACGACCGGCTGATCGTCGTGATCGGGCCGTGCTCGATCCATGACACGAAGGCGGCGATCGAATACGCGGGCCGGCTCGTGAAGGAACGCGAGCGCTTCAAGGGCGAACTCGAAATCGTGATGCGCGTGTACTTCGAGAAGCCGCGCACGACGGTCGGCTGGAAGGGGCTCATCAACGATCCGCACCTCGACAATAGCTTCAAGATCAACGAAGGGCTGCGCACCGCGCGCGAGCTGCTGCTGCAGATCAACGAAATGGGGCTGCCGGCAGCAACCGAATACCTCGACATGATCAGCCCGCAGTACATCGCCGACCTGATCTCGTGGGGCGCGATCGGCGCGCGCACGACCGAGTCGCAGGTGCACCGCGAACTCGCGTCGGGGCTGTCGTGCCCGGTCGGCTTCAAGAACGGCACCGACGGCAACGTGAAGATCGCGGTCGACGCGATCAAGGCCGCGTCGCAGCCGCACCATTTCCTGTCGGTGACGAAGGGCGGCCATTCGGCGATCGTGTCGACGGCCGGCAACGAGGACTGCCACGTGATCCTGCGCGGCGGCAAGGCGCCGAACTACGACGCGGACAGCGTGAATGCCGCGTGCGCGGACATCGGCAAGGCCGGCCTCGCCGCGCGTCTGATGATCGACGCGAGCCATGCGAACAGCTCGAAGAAGCACGAGAACCAGATTCCCGTGTGCGCCGACATCGGCCGCCAGGTCGCGGCCGGCGACGAACGCATCGTCGGCGTGATGATCGAGTCGCACCTGGTCGAGGGCCGTCAGGACCTGAAGGAAGGCTGCGCGCTGACCTACGGCCAGAGCATCACCGACGCGTGCATCGCGTGGGACGACAGCGTGAAGGTGCTCGAAGGCCTCGCGGAATCGGTGAAGGCGCGCCGCGTCGCGCGCGGCAGCGGCAACTGAAGGACGCGTACGGCCTCGCCTGGCGGCAGATTGGCCACCCGGCCAGCCTGCGGTCGGCGCGTCGCCCTGCCAGACTAGCTAACACTACCTAGCTAATCAGAGGCCGACCATGCCGACCGTCAACATGCACGATGCCAAGTCGCGGCTTTCGAGCCTCGTCGAAGCGCTTGAATTGGGGCGGGAGTCCGAAGTCGTGATCGCCCGCAATGGGCATCCGGTCGCCCGGATCGTTCCTTACGCCGCGCCGAAGCGGATCGGCGCAGCCCGTCAGCTGCTGGCCGGATTGAATATCCCGACAAGCGTCGACGCATTCAATGCCGGCGATGAATCGATCGCCGCCGACTTCGATGCCAGCTCGGATCACGGGCTCGCGCCGTGAAGCTGCTGCCCGACACGCACATCGCGCTCTGGGCGGCTGAAGGCGCACCGCAACTGTCGGCAACCGCGGCCGCGTTGATCGAACATCCCGAAAACACGCTGTACGTCAGCGCCGCATCAATTTGGGAAATCGCGATCAAGTACCGCACAGGCAATCTGCCCGTCCATCCGAGAGATGCACGTTCGGCCTTTCGGCTTGCGGGTTTTGCGGAGTTGCCGATCAGCAGCGATCACGTCGAAGGCGTCGCCGTACTGCCCGACTTTCCGGATCATGCCGATCCATTCGACCGCATGATGGTCGCGCAGGCACTCCATGAAGGGATACCGCTGATCAGCGCCGATGCCAAGGTGTGGCGCTATCACCCCACCTTGATGCTGCGCGCCTGACGCGCCATCCGCAACGAAGAAGCCCGGCTCGCGCCGGGCTTTTTTATTGGCCGGAGACCATCGGTGCGCGCATCACTCGAGCGCGCCCGAACCGAAGATCTCGGTATTCACGCGCTCCGGCGCGACGCCCAGCGCGACGAGCGCGTCGCGCTGGGCCTTCATGAACGCGACCGGCCCGCAGATGTAGTAATCGGCGTCCGCCACCAGCGCGTACTGCTGCACGCGCTCCGGCGTGAGGCGCCCTTCGAGGTCGTGGTCGATGCCGACGCGATCGTTCGGGCCGACCAGTTCGTACAGCACCGTGCGCTTCACGTTCGCGTGCTCGCCGACGGTGTCGTTCAGCCAGTCGCGGAACGCGTGCACCGCGCCCGAACGGCAGGCGTGGATGAACCGCACGTCGCGCGGGCTGCCCGCCGCGATCAGCGCCGACGCCATCGACATCATCGGCGTGATGCCGACGCCGCCCGAGATCAGCACGACCGGCGTATCCACGTCGCGCTTCAGCGAAAAGTCGCCCATCGGCGCGGTGACTTCGACGATCGCGCCCTCTTCGACGCCATCGTGCATCAGCGTCGACACCTTGCCGGCCGGAATCGCTTCCGGCTTGCCGGCCTCGCGCTTCACCGAGATGCGCAGCCACTGGCCGTGCGGCGCATCGGACAGGCTGTACTGGCGCGGCTGGTCGACGCCGAGCTCGCCGACGAAGCGCTTCACCGTGACGTACTGGCCCGGCTCGAACGTCGGCGCTTCGCCGCCGTCGGCGGGCGTCAGGTAGAACGACGTGATCTCGTCGCTTTCACGCACCTTGCGCGCGACCTTGAACGGACGGAAGCCGCTCCACGCGGCGTTCGCGTACAGATCGGCCTCGGCGCCGATCATGATCTGCGCGAGCTGGCCGTATGCGACGCGCCAGGCTTCGAGCGTGTCGGCATCGACCGCGTCGCCGAGCACCTCGACGATCGATGCGAGCAGGTTCTCGCCGACGATCGGGTAATGCTCGGGGCGGATGTTCAGGCTCGCGTGCTTGTGCGAGATGCGCGACACCGCGCCGCCCAGCGCGCCGAGGTTGTCGATGTTCGCCGCATACGCGTAGACGGCCTTCGCGAGCGTCTCGGGCTGGCTGCCGGTCTTCTGGTGCGTCTGGTTGAACAGGTTCTTCAGTTCCGGATGACGCGCGAACATGCGCTGGTAGAAGTGCTTCGTGATCGTCGCGCCGTGCTCGGCGAGGACGGGGGCGGTGGCCTTCACACGGGCCATCTGGTCAGCGGTGATGTGGGTCATGTTCGTTCTCCGTTAAACATGCACAAACAATACATGTTTAAAAACGGACGTCCCCCGGGCAAATTGTCGCAGTGCGCAAAAACGCGACGGCGGGCTAGCGGACGCGCCCGCGCTCCCACAGCACGTCGGCGCCGCCGCCCGCGCGGTTCAGCACGCGCGCCAGCACGAACAGCAGGTCGGACAGCCGGTTCACGTACCGCCGCGGTGCGTCATTGAGCGTGTCGCTACGCCCGAGCGCGACGATCGAGCGCTCCGCACGGCGGCACACGGTGCGGCAGACGTGCGCGAGCGACGCCGCGCGCGAGCCGGCCGGCAGGATGAATTCCTTCAGCGGCGGCAGCGTCGCGTTGTAGTCGGCGAGCCATTGGTCGAGCCGGGCGAGATGCGTGTCGTCGAGCACCGCGTGGCCGGGAATGCACAGCTCGCCGCCGAGATCGAACAGGTCGTGCTGGATCGTGACGAGCGCCGTGCGGACGTCGTCCGGCAGCGTCTCGGCCAGCAGCACGCCGAGATTCGAGTTCAGTTCGTCGACGTCGCCGATCGCGGCGATCCGCGCGTCGTCCTTGCCGATGCGCCGCCCGTCGCCGAGGCCGGTGGTGCCGTCGTCGCCCGTGCGCGTCGCGATCTTGCTCAAGCGGTTGCCCATGCGAATGTCCTCTCGTGCGCGGCCGCCACGCGGCCCGGTTGGCTGGAACGCGATTATCGCAGCCCGCGGCGGCAGGCGCAGCGGACGTTACAGCGTAGAATGGGCCGACAGTTCGACAAGCAGTCAGGAGACATTCGTGAATCACCCTGCCCCGCCGGCCGCCACGCGCCGCCCGCTGCCCCCCGCCATGCTCGATGCACTGCGCGCCGCCTTCGGCGAGCGCGTGTCGACCGCCGACGCGGTCCGCGCCCATCACGGCCGCGACGAATCCCCGTTCGATCCGCAACTGCCCGACGCCGTCGTGTTCGCGCACGGCACCGACGACGTGCGCGAGGTCGTGTCGCTGTGCTCGCTCTACAGCGTGCCGCTGATTCCGTACGGCGCCGGCTCGTCGCTCGAAGGCCACCTGCTCGCGGTGCGCGGCGGCGTGTCGCTCGACCTGTCCGAAATGAACCGCGTGCTGTCGATCAACGCCGAAGACCTGACCGTGACGGTCGAGCCGGGCATCACGCGCAAGGCGCTCAACGAAGCGCTGCGCGACACCGGCCTGTTCTTCCCGATCGATCCGGGCGCCGACGCCAGCATCGGCGGGATGACCGCGACCCGCGCATCGGGCACCAACGCCGTACGCTACGGCACGATGCGCGAGAACGTGCTCGGCCTGACCGCGGTGCTCGCGGACGGCCGCGTGGTGAAAACCGGCTCGCGCGCGCGCAAGTCGTCGGCCGGCTACGACCTCACGCGCCTGTTCGTCGGGTCCGAAGGCACGCTCGGCGTGATCACCGAGATCACGCTGCGCCTGCACCCGCTGCCCGAGGCCGTGTCGGCCGCGATCTGTACGTTCCCGACGATGGGCGACGCGGTGCGCACGGTGATCGAGACGATCCAGATCGGCGTGCCGATCGCGCGCGTCGAATTCGTCGATGCGCTCGCGGTGCGCTCGATCAACCGTCACTCGAACCTGACGCTGACCGAGGCGCCGACGCTGTTCTTCGAGTTCCATGGCACCGATGCCGGCGTGAAGGAACAGGCCGAACTCGTGCAGGCGCTCGCCGGCCAGAACGCCGGCCAGGGCTTCGAATGGGCGACCCGTCCCGAGGATCGCACGCGGCTCTGGTCCGCACGCCACAACGCGTACTTCGCGATGCTGCAGTTGAAGCCCGGCTGCCGCGCGGTGACGACCGACGTGTGCGTGCCGATCTCGCAGCTCGCCGCGTGCGTCGAGGAAACCGAGGTCGACCTGCGCGCGTCGTCGCTGCCCTGCCCGATCGTCGGCCACGTCGGCGACGGCAATTTCCACGTCGCGATCCTGATCGATCCCGACAAGCCCGAGGAACTCGCCGAAGCCGAACACATCAACGACCGGATCGTCGAGCGCGCGCTGCGCCTGGGCGGCACCTGCACGGGCGAGCACGGCGTCGGGCTGCACAAGATGCGCTTCCTGCCGAAGGAGCACGGCGACAACGCGATCGACACGATGCGCGCGATCAAGCTCGCGCTCGATCCACGCAACCTGATGAATCCGGGCAAGATTTTCACGTGCTGACCGGCGGCGCGAGCTCGCGCCTCACGCAGGAGACTTCATGAACGCTCCCGTCGAACTGTCGAGCGCCGCACGCGCGCAGCGCCAGCGCGAAGTCGTGCAGGCGCTGATGGCCGTGCTGCCGACGCACTGCCTGCTGTACCGCGACGAGGACACGGCGCCGTACGAATGCGACGGCCTGTCCGCGTACCGCCGGCTGCCGCTCGCGGTCGCGCTGCCCGAGACGGAATCGCAAGTGCAGCGGATCGTGCAGATCTGCCGCCGCATGGAAGTGCCGATCGTGCCGCGCGGCGCCGGCACGAGCCTGTCGGGCGGCGCGCTGCCGATCGCGCTCGGCGTCGTGCTGTCGCTCGCGCGCTTCACGCGCATCGTCGAAGTCGACCCGTACGCGCGCACGGCGACCGTGCAGCCCGGCGTGCGCAACCTCGCGATCTCGGAAGCGGCCGCGCCGTACGGCCTGTATTACGCGCCCGATCCGTCGTCGCAGATCGCGTGCACGATCGGCGGCAACGTCGCGGAAAACTCCGGCGGCGTCCACTGCCTGAAATACGGGCTGACCGTGCACAACGTGATGCGCGTGCGCGCGGTGACGATCGACGGCGAGGTCGTCGAATTCGGCTCGCTCGCGCTCGACATGCCGGGCCTCGACCTGCTCGCGGTGATGATCGGCAGCGAAGGGATGTTCGCGATCGTCACCGAGGTCACGGTGCGGCTGATCCCCAAGCCGCAGACCGCGCAGCTCGTGATGGCGAGCTTCGACGACGTCGTCAAGGGCGGCGAGGCGGTGGCAGCGATCATCGCGTCGGGCATCATCCCGGCCGGGCTCGAGATGATGGACAAGCCGGCCACGCAGGCCGTCGAGGCGTTCACGCACGCGGGCTACGACCTCGACGCGAAGGCGATCCTGCTGTGCGAATCGGACGGCACGCCGGAAGAAGTCGCCGAGGAAATCGTGCGGATGACGGCCGTGCTGCGCGAACACGGCGCGACGCGCATCCAGGTGTCGCGCAACGAACATGAACGGCTGCGCTTCTGGTCCGGCCGCAAGAACGCGTTCCCGGCCGCCGGGCGCATTTCCGCCGATTACTACTGCATGGACGGCACCGTGCCGCGCCGCGCGATCGGCCCGCTGCTCGCGCGCATCGAGCAGCTCGAAACGCGCTACGGGCTGCGCTGCATCAACGTGTTCCATGCGGGCGACGGCAACATGCATCCGCTGATCCTGTACAACGCGAACGATCCGGACGAGCTGCACCGCGCCGAGCAGTTCGGCGCGGAAATCCTCGAATGCTGCGTGGAATTCGGCGGCAGCGTGACGGGCGAGCACGGTGTCGGCATCGAAAAACTCAATTCGATGTGCGTGCAGTTCTCGCCGCAGGAGCGCGACGCGTTCTTCGCGGTCAAGCGCGCGTTCGATCCGGCCGGGCTGCTGAACCCGGACAAGGGCATCCCGACCCGTGCGCGCTGCGCGGAATACGGTCGCCAGCACGTGCGCGGCGGGCTGCTGCCACGCCCCGACCTGCCGCGCTTCTGAGCGGCGTGCGGGCCGTGGCCCGCACCGGTGGCCGCGGTCCGCGGGTCTGCCGCGCCCGCGCGGCGCGTTCGCGCGCCGGCGCGAGCCTGCCGCACGCGATACGGGGCTTAGGGATAGTCGCGATGTGGAATCGCGCCACCCCGGTACAATCGACCGGACAACGAGACGAGAAAGCAACGGAACATGGAAGAGGACGACATCGTCGCCGGATGGGCCGAGCGCATCCGCGCCGCCAGTGCCGACGGCCGGCCGCTGCGGATTCGCGGCGGCGGCACCAAGGACTGGTACGGCCAGGCGCTCGAGGGCGAAATACTCGACACGCGCGCGTTTCAGGGCGTCGTGTCGTACGACCCGGCCGAACTCGTCGTCACGGTCCGCGCGGGCACGCCGCTCGCGCAGCTTGAAACCGTCCTCGCCGAGTGCGGCCAGATGCTGCCGTTCGAACCGCCGCATTTCGGGCGCGCGGCCACCGTCGGCGGCTGCGTCGCAGCCGGTCTCGCGGGCCCGCGCCGCGCCACCTGCGGCGCTCCGCGCGATTTCGTGCTCGGCACTACGCTGATGAACGGCCGCGGCGAGATGCTGCGCTTCGGCGGGCAGGTGGTGAAGAACGTCGCCGGCTACGACGTGTCGCGGCTGATGGCCGGCGCGCTCGGTACGCTCGGGCTGATGCTCGACCTGTCGATCAAGGTGCTGCCGATGCCCGTCGCCGAAGTCACGCTGAAGTTCGAGATGACCGCGACCGACGCGGTGCGCAAGCTCAACGAATGGGGCGGCCATCCGCTGCCGGTCAGCGCGAGCGCGTGGCGCAACGGCACGCTCGTGCTGCGCCTGTCGGGCGCGGAAGCCGCCGTCAAATCCGCGAAAACGCTGCTCGGCGGCGAAGTCGTCGACGCGGTCGAGGCCGAGCGCTTCTGGTCCGGTCTGCGCGAGCACACCGACCCGTTCTTCAACGGCATCCCGCCCGGCTACGCGCTGTGGCGCCTGTCGCTGCCGTCGATCACCGAACCGATGCACCTGCCGGGCACCCAGTTGATGGAATGGGGCGGCGCGCAGCGCTGGTGGATCACCGACGCCGACGCGCAAACCGTGCGCATGAGCGCGAAGCAGGCCGGCGGCCATGCGACGCTGTTCCGCGCGGGCGACACCTACGACCGCAGCGCGGGCGTGTTCACGCCGCTGCCGGCGCCGATGATGAAGATCCACCGCGGGCTGAAAAGCGCGTTCGATCCCGCCCGCATCTTCAATCGCGGCCGGCTTTACCCTGAGCTCTGAGGGCTGGATGCAAACGAATCTCGCCGATTTCATCCGCAATACGCCCGACGGCGACGAGGCCGACGCGATCCTGCGCAAGTGCGTGCACTGCGGGTTCTGCACCGCGACCTGCCCGACCTATCAACTGCTCGGCGACGAACTCGACGGCCCGCGCGGCCGCATCTACCTGATCAAGCAGATGGTCGAAGGCGCGGCCGTCACGCGCAGCACGCAACAGCATCTCGACCGCTGCCTCACGTGCCGCAGTTGCGAGACGACCTGCCCGTCCGGCGTCCAGTACGGCCGGCTCGTCGAGATCGGCCGCAAGCACGTCGAGGCGCAGGTGGAGCGCCCCGCGCAGCAGCGGCTGATGCGCCGCGTGCTCGCGAGCGTCGTGCCGAACGCCGCGCTGTTCTCGCCGATGATGCGGCTCGGCCAGCACGTGCGGCCGCTGCTGCCGAAGCGGCTGCGCGACAAGGTGCCGCCGCGCACGCGGCTGCTCGAATGGCCGCACCGCACGCATCCGCGCAAGATGCTGATGCTCGGCGGCTGCGTGCAGCCGTCCATGCTGCCGAACATCAACATCGCGACCGCGCGCGTGCTGGACGCGCTCGGCATCGAGACGGTCGTCGCGCCGGACGCGGGCTGCTGCGGCGCGATCCGCCTGCATCTGAACTATCACGACGAAGCGCTCGACGACGCACGTCGCAACATCGACGCGTGGTGGCCCCACGTCGAACAGGGCGCCGAGGCGATCGTGATGAACGCGTCGGGCTGCGGCGCGACGGTGCTCGAGTACGCGCACCTGCTGCGCGACGATCCGGCCTACGCGGAGAAGGCGCAGCGCATCGTGTCGCTGACGCGCGACATCTCCGACGTGCTGCTCGCGTTCGAGGCCGAACTCGCGACGATCGCGCGGCGCCGCGCGATCCATACGGTCGCCTACCACCCGCCGTGCACGCTGCAGCACGGTCAACAATCGCGCGGCAAGGTCGAGCGCCTGCTGGAGACGCTCGGCATCGACGTGCGGCTGCCGGCCGACAGCCACCTGTGCTGCGGCTCGGCCGGCACCTACTCGCTGACGCAGCCGTCGCTGTCGTACCGGTTGCGCAAGCAGAAGCTGCTGAAGCTCCAGGCGCTCGAGCCGCAGATGATCGTGTCCGGCAACGTCGGCTGCATCGCGCACCTGCAAAGCGGCACGCAGGTGCCGGTCGCCCACTGGGTCCAGCTCGTCGAGCATCTGCTGTACGGCTAGGGGCTGTTCGCGCTCGTAACGGGCGCGCGCGGCGTCCGTATAATGAGCGGATCGATGCGCCGCGGATCGCGACGCATCGGCTTCATGCCCGCTTCCGTGCCGCTCCCGTGCCTGCTTCCGTGCCCGTCATGTCCGATCTCGCCGCCCGTCTCGACTCCGTTCACCGCCGCATCGCCGACGCCGCCCGCGCGGCCGGCCGCGATCCCGCCACCGTCGCGCTGCTCGCCGTGTCGAAGACGTTTCCGGCCGACGACGTGCGCGCCGCGCATGCGGCCGGCCAACGCGCCTTCGGCGAAAACTACGTGCAGGAATCGATCGACAAGATCGACGCGCTCGCCGACCTGCGCGCGAGCCTCGAATGGCATTTCATCGGCCCGCTGCAATCGAACAAGACGCGCCCCGTCGCCGAGCGCTTCGACTGGGTCCATTCGGTCGACCGGCTGAAGATCGCGCAGCGCCTGTCGGAACAGCGCCCCGCGCACCTGCCGCCGCTCAACGTGTGCGTGCAGGTGAACATCAGCGGCGAGGCGTCGAAGAGCGGCGTCGCGCCGGCCGACGTGGCCGAAGTCGCGCGGGCGGTCGCCGCGCTGCCGTCGCTGCGGCTGCGCGGCCTGATGGCGATTCCCGAACCGGCCGACGACCCCGACGCGCAACGCGCGCCGCATCGCGCGCTGCGCGCGTTGTTCGACACGTTGCGCGCCGACGGCCTGCCGCTCGACACGCTGTCGATGGGCATGTCCGCCGATCTCGATGCCGCCGTGCTCGAAGGCGCGACGATCGTGCGCGTCGGCACCGCGATCTTCGGCGCGCGCGATTACTCGCACTGAACGCCGCGCCCTTTTCCGCCTTTCCGTTCACTCACTCGCTCATTCCCGACATCATGAAAATCGCATTCATCGGCGGCGGCAACATGGCCGCGGCCCTGATCGGCGGCCTGATCAAGCGCGGCGTCGCCGCGGACGGCCTGTATGCCATCGACGTCAACGAAGAAGTCCGCGCGCGCGCGGCACAGCAATTCGGCGTGCACACCGGCGCGGCGATCGACGCGACGCTCGCCGATTACGACGCGATCGTGCTCGCGGTGAAGCCGCAGGTGCTGCACGACGTCGCGCAGGCGCTGGCGCCGCACCTGAAGTCGCAGCTCGTGATCAGCATCGCGGCCGGCATCCGCGGCACGGATGTCGCCCGCTGGCTCGGCGGCTACGCGCGCGTCGTGCGCACGATGCCGAACACGCCGGCGCTGGTCGGCATGGGCGTGACGGGCCTGGCCGCGCTGCCGGGCGTCGACGCCGCCGGCCGCGAACTCGCGTCGAACGTGCTCGGCGCGGTCGGCGAGATCGTGTGGTTCGACGACGAAGCGCAGCTCGATGCGGTCACCGCGATTTCGGGCAGCGGCCCCGCGTACGTGTTCTATTTCATCGAAGCGCTGCAGGAAGCCGCGCGCCGCCTCGGCATGAACGACGAGCAGGGCCGCGCGCTCGCGGTCGCGACGTTCACCGGCGCCGCGCAACTGGCCGCGCAGTCGGGCGAGCCGGCCAGCGTGCTGCGCGAACGCGTGACGTCGAAGGGCGGCACGACGGCCGCCGCGCTCGCGGCGTTCGACGCGCAGGGCGTGAAGGACGCGATCGTGCGCGGCGCGCTCGCGGCCGAAGCACGCGCGAAGGAAATGGGCGACGAGCTCGGCCGCGCGTAAGCGTGACGGCGGCACCGGTCATGCCGGCGCCGGATGTAAAAAAAGCGACCGTCAGGTCGCTTTTTCGTTGGCGCCGCGAGAAAAAGCGCGCGGTGTGTCGTTCAGTTGCCCGCCAGCAGGTAATGCGCGGCGATGCCCGCGAACAGCACGCCGCCCAGCCAGTTGTTGTGGCGGAACGCCGCGAAGCACGGCATCCGTTCGCGGTCCTTGATCAGCGTGTAGTGATACAACGCGCAGCCGAGCGCCGCCGCCCAGCCCACCCAGTACGCGGGACCGAAGCCGAGCGTCACGCCGATCCACACGTAGATGCCGAGCGTCATCGCGTAGCACGCCATCACGGCCGCGACGTCGAAACGGCCGAACGTCAGCGCGGACGTGCGGATGCCGATCTTGATGTCGTCGTCGCGATCGACCATCGCATATTCGGTGTCGTACGCGACCGACCAGAAGATGTTCGCGACCAGCATCACCCACGCCAGCATCGGCACCGTATCCTGCACGGCCGCGAACGCCATCGGGATGCCGAAGCCGAACGCGATGCCGAGATACGCCTGCGGAATCGCGAAGAAGCGCTTCATGAACGGATAGGAGCCGGCGACGAACAGCGCGACGACCGACAATTGTTTCGTCAGCGTATTGAGCGGCAGGATCAGCAAAAACGCGATGAACGACAGCCCGACCGCGATCGCGACGGCTTCCCATGCGTGGATCTTGCCGGACGTCAGCGGCCGGTCGGCCGTGCGCTTCACGTGACGGTCGAAATCGCGGTCGGCGTAGTCGTTCATCGCGCAGCCGGCCGAGCGCATCAGCAGCGTGCCGAGCGTGAAGATCACGAGCAGCGGCCAGCGCGGGTGGCCGTCCGACGCGATCCACAGCGCGTTGAGCGTCGGCCACAGCAGCAGCAGGCTGCCGATCGGCTTGTCCATCCGGACGAGCCGCAGATACAGGGGAAAGCGGGCAAGCATGGCGAAGCACCGGGAAGAGAATCCCGGCATTTTAGAGCCGAGCGGTGCTTCGCGTCATGTCGGCGCGCCGCGCGGCCGGTGACCGCAGCGGGCCGGCGGGCCGCCGCGACCCGCTACGCGCGGCCACGCAGCGGCGCGCATCAATCCGGGGACAGATGCAAAGCCGCTCAGAAGCAGGCCGGCCTGCCGTCCCCGGCCGCGTGCGGCTTACGCGAGCAGCGACCGCAGCATCCATGCGGTCTTTTCATGCGTCTGCAGGCGCTGGGTCAGCAGGTCCGCGGTCGGCTCGTCGCTCGCCGCATCGGCGATGGGGAAGATTTCACGCGCGGTGCGCACGACCGCCTCGTGCCCTTCGACGAGCTGACGGATCATTTCCTCGGCGGCCGGCACGCCCTTCGCTTCCGGCACCGACGACAGTTTCGCGAACTCGCCGAACGTACCGGGCGCGACGACGCCCAGCGTGCGAATGCGTTCCGCGACGGAATCGACCGCGAGCCATAGTTCGTTGTACTGCTCCTCGAACATCAGGTGCAGTGTGTTGAACATCGGTCCGGTCACGTTCCAGTGGAAATTGTGGGTCTTCAGGTACAACGAAAACGTATCGGCGAGCAGGCGCGACAGGCCGTCCGCGATGTTCTTGCGGTCCTTGTCGCTGATACCGATGTTGATCTGCGTGGCGTTGCCTTTCTTGGCCATCTTCGGGACTCCTCATTCGAAATGTTGAACCGGCGAAAATGCGTCGAGCAATCCGCATGCCGCGTCGCGCGGCATCCGTTCGCGACTCGCCAGTCTAGCGTCGCGAAATCGTCGCTGCCCTCGCTGCCATCGTTGTCGTCAGCCGCCTGCGGCCGACACGACCGGCGCGAGCGCGTGCAGCGCCTGTGAGACCAGCTCCACCGCCCCGCCGACGACGATCGCGAAGCCGACGGCGTAGCGCGCCAGTTCGACCGGCGAGCGCAGAATGGGCGACGCGGCGGCACGCATGTTGAGCATCATTTGCGTCATGGTCACTCCTTCGACAAGACATCGTTCAGAGAAGAAACGGCCGGTCGTTCGACCGGCCGTTTCAGGTTACTGCATCACTGCTTTACTGCATCACCGCATCACGGCCAGGTTCATGCGAGGTCGAAGCGGTCGAGGTTCATCACCTTGTTCCAGGCGGCGACGAAGTCGCGCACGAACTTCTCCTGCGCATCCGCGCTGCCGTACACCTCGGCCAGCGCGCGCAGTTGCGAGTGCGAGC
The DNA here is from genome assembly GCF_015712225.1 of Burkholderia sp. 9775_39. NCBI lineage: Bacteria > Pseudomonadati > Pseudomonadota > Betaproteobacteria > Burkholderiales > Burkholderiaceae > Burkholderia > Burkholderia sp. 9775_39. Next base: position 48,815 of record NZ_JACCQC010000014.1, read on the forward strand.
CGAAGATCAGGTCGACGCGCGTGCCCGTCCACTTGACCGCGCCCGTCGCGCGATCGCGCCCTTCGAACACGTCGTTCGCGGCCGACACCGGCTTCCATTCCGTGCGCATGTCGAGCAGGTTCGCGAAGAAGTCGTTCGACAGCGTGCCCGGACGATCGGTGAACACGCCGTGCTTCGAGTCGCCGACGTTCGCGCCGAGCACGCGCAAGCCGCCGACCAGCACGGTCATCTCCGGCGCCGTCAACGTCAGCAGTTGCGCCTTGTCGACCAGCAGCGCCTCTGCCGGCGTCTTGTACGGGTGCTTCAGGTAGTTGCGGAACCCGTCGGCGAGCGGCTCGAGCACGGCCATCGCGTCGACGTCGGTTTCTTCCTGCGACGCATCCATCCGGCCCGGCGCGAACGGCACCGTGATCGCGACGCCCGCGTTCTTCGCCGCCTGCTCGACGCCGGCCGCACCGGCCAGCACGATCAGGTCGGCCAGCGACACCTTCTTGCCGCCCGTCTGCGCATCGTTGAACGCCTTCTGCACGCCTTCGAGCGCTTCGAGTACCGCCGCGAGCGCCGCCGGCTGGTTCACTTCCCAGTCCTTCTGCGGCGCGAGGCGGATGCGCGCGCCGTTCGCGCCACCGCGCTTGTCCGACCCGCGGAACGTCGCCGCGGACGCCCAGGCGGTCGACACGAGCTGCGACACCGACAGGCCCGTGGCCAGCACCTTCGCCTTCAGCGCGGCGACGTCGGCGTCGTCGATCAGCGGATGATCGACGGCCGGGATCGGGTCCTGCCACAGCAGGTGTTCCGCCGGCACTTCCGGGCCGAGGTAGCGCGAGCGCGGACCCATGTCACGGTGCGTCAGCTTGAACCACGCACGTGCGAATGCGTCGGCGAATTCGGCCGGGTTCTCGTAGAAGCGGCGCGAGATCTTTTCGTAGGCCGGGTCGAAACGCAGCGACAGGTCGGTCGTCAGCATCGTCGGGCGATGCTTCTTCGACGCGTCGTACGCATCGGGAATCACCTCGTCCGCATCCTTCGCGACCCACTGGTGCGCGCCGGCCGGGCTCTTCGTGAGCTCCCACTCGTAGCTGAACAGGTGCTTGAAGAAGTCGTTGCTCCACTTCGTCGGCGTCGAGGTCCACGTGACTTCGAGGCCGCTCGTGATCGTGTCCTTGCCCTTGCCGGTGCCGAAGGTGCTCTTCCAGCCGAGCCCCTGCTCCTCGAGGCCCGCGGCTTCCGGCTCGGGGCCGACGTTCGAGGCCGGGCCGGCGCCGTGCGTCTTGCCGAACGTGTGACCGCCCGCGATCAGCGCGACGGTTTCCTCGTCGTTCATCGCCATCCGCGCGAACGTCTCGCGGATGTCGTGCGCGGCGGCGACCGGGTCGGGGTTGCCGTCCGGACCTTCCGGGTTCACGTAGATCAGGCCCATCTGCACCGCGGCGAGCGGGCTTTCGAGCTCGCGCTTGCCCGTGTAGCGGCTGTTCGGGCCGCCGCTCAGTTCCAGCCAGATCTTTTCCGAGCCCCAGTAGACGTCGTCCGGTTCCCACGTGTCGACGCGGCCGCCGGCATAGCCGAACGTCTTGAAGCCCATCGATTCGAGCGCAACGTTGCCGGTCAGGATCAGCAGGTCGGCCCACGAGATGTTGCGGCCGTACTTCTGCTTGATCGGCCACAGCAGGCGACGCGCCTTGTCGAGGCTCACGTTGTCCGGCCAGCTGTTGAGCGGCGCGAAGCGCTGCTGCCCGCCGCCCGCGCCGCCACGGCCGTCGGCCGTGCGGTACGTGCCCGCGCTATGCCACGCCATGCGCACGAACAGGCCGCCGTAGTGGCCGAAGTCGGCCGGCCACCAGTCCTGCGACGTCGTCATCAGCGCGTGCAGGTCCTGCTTCACCGCGGCGAGATCCAGCTTCTTGAACGCCTCGGCGTAGTCGAAATCCGGGTCCATCGGATCGGACAGCGCCGAATGCCGATGCAGGACGTTGAGGTTCAGCTGATTCGGCCACCAGTCCTTGTTCGTCGTGCCGCTGCCTGCGGTGTGGTTGAACGGGCACTTGGTTTCGTTCGACATGCTTTTTCTCCTTTACTTGCTCGTAGGCCCCCACGTGCCGGGCGCGGTTCGTGGAGCATTGCGGGGGGTAAGAAACGGAACAGGCGGCTTCTCCTGTCGTACTACGGGATGTCGTGCGCGGCCTTCGGCACGCGTTCCCGCTGCAACGCGCCGCAGGCGGGGCGCTCGGGGACGCGGCGGCCGGCAGTCGTCATGCCGGCGCGGCGGGTGGTTTTTCGTGTATCGGACATGCAATGCTCCCTCATGGCTTGACGGCGGGTGAATCGGGGGAACACAGAACCGGTGCGCGGCGGCACTCATCCGCCATACACACGGTCCGCCAGGTACGCGAACGCAATCGGACGCAGGCCGCGAACCGCCGCCCTGGCGCGATGTACGACCATGTCGCGCGACGGGATGTTCCGTTGCGCGTGCTGCAATACCGACCGCATCATGACATCCTCCTTTGACGTTTGCATTCAACGTGCATCCCGCACGTCGGCTACGACGCCGATCCATGTAGAGGATTGTATCTGCATCTATCAATTATTTGAATTTGATAAATTTCATCTATGCGATAGGGAAAAATAAACGGGGCCGCAAGGCCCCGTTCATCATGCCGCCACACCCGCATGCGCGGGTGCGTCAATTCATCGTGGCCGGCATGTCGAGCTTCGCGACGCCGGGCAGCTCGCAGGCAGAGATGGCGTCGCTGATCGCGTCGATCGCGGGCATCCGCGTGAAGCTCTTGCGCCATACGAGCACCACACGCCGATCGGGCACCGGTTCGTTGAACGGCACGTACGACAGCAGTTCGGCATCGGGACCGTTCGCGCGCGGGCCGATCTCGGCGACCGACATTCGCGGCAGCACCGTGATGCCGACGCCGCTCGCGACCATGTGGCGAATGGTTTCGAGCGACGAGCCCTCGAAGGTCTTCTGGATGCCGTCGGCCGTCTGCGAGAAGCGCATCAGTTCCGGACACACGCCGAGCACGTGATCGCGGAAGCAGTGGCCGTTGCCGAGCAGCAGCATGGTTTCCTGCTTCAGGTCCTCGGCGTCGATCTCGTCGCGCTTCTCCCACGGGTGGCCCGCCGGCAGCGCGACGACGAACGGCTCGTCGTACAGCGGCCGCACCATCAGGCCGGTTTCGGGGAACGGCAGCGCCATGATCGCGGCGTCGATCTCGCCCTGCTTCAGCAGTTCGAGCAGCTTCAGCGTGTAGTTCTCCTGCAGCATCAGCGGCATCTGCGGGACACGCTGGATCATCTGCTTGACGAGCGTCGGCAGCAGGTACGGCCCGATCGTGTAGATCACGCCGAGGCGGAACGGGCCGACGAGCGGGTCCTTGCCCTGCTTCGCGATCTCCTTGATCGCGAAGGTCTGCTCCAGCACGCGCTGCGCCTGGGTGACGATCTGGTCGCCGATCGGCGTCACGCTCACTTCGCTCGCGCCGCGCTCGAAAATCTGCACGTTGAGCTCGTCTTCAAGCTTCTTGATCGCCACCGAGAGCGTCGGCTGGCTCACGAAGCACGCTTCGGCCGCGCGGCCGAAATGCCGCTCGCGCGCAACCGCGACGATGTATTTCAATTCAGTCAGCGTCATTGTGGGTCAATCAGAGATATACAGGCGATAGGTTTAATTTATACACCTGTTGGCACCGGTTCGCCAAGTTTCTCTGCATCGCGAGGCGTCGATTGGCGTCGATTGGCGTCGATCGGCGGCTTTCGATCCGGCCCCGAGCCGCTCGATCAGGCCTTCAGGTACTGTTCGCGCGCGCCGAGCCAGCGCGCGAGATGCTGCGTGACGACCTCCGGGTACGCGGCAATCAGCCGCGCCGCGGCCTCGCGGGCCGGGTCGATCAGCCAGCCGTCGGTCTCGAGGTTCGCGAAACGCAGCATCGCCGCGCCCGACTGGCGCGCGCCGAGGAATTCGCCCGGGCCGCGGATTTCGAGGTCGCGCCGCGCGATCTCGAAGCCGTCGGTCGTCTCGCGCATCGTCTTCAGCCGCTCGCGGCCGGTGAGCGACAGCGGCCCGCTGTACAGCAGCACGCACACCGACGCCGCGGTGCCGCGCCCGACCCGGCCGCGCAGCTGGTGCAACTGCGCGAGGCCGAAACGTTCCGCGTGCTCGATCACCATCAGCGACGCGTTCGGCACGTCGACGCCCACCTCGATCACCGTCGTCGCGACCAGCAGCTGCACTTCGTTGCGCGTGAACGCCTCCATCACGGCCGCCTTGTCGGCCGGCGACAGCCGGCCGTGCACGAGCCCGACCTTAAGCTCGGGCAGCGCCGCGGCCAGCGTCTCGTAGGTTTCGACGGCCGTCTGCAGCTGCAGCGTCTCGCTCTCCTCGATCAGCGGGCACACCCAGTACACCTGACGCCCGGTGAGCGCGGCCTCGCGCACGCGGGCGATCACCTCGTCGCGCCGCGCGTCGCCGACGACGCGCGTCAGCACCGGCGTGCGGCCGGGCGGCAACTCGTCGATCGTCGACACTTCGAGATCCGCGTAGTACGTCATCGCGAGCGTGCGCGGAATCGGCGTGGCCGACATCATCAGCTGGTGCGGCTGAAAGTCGCGCGCGCCGTTGGCCGCGTTCGCGGCCTTCGCGCGCAGCGCGAGACGCTGCTCGACGCCGAAGCGGTGCTGCTCGTCGACGATCACGAGGCCGAGCCGCGCGAATTCGACCGTGTCCTGGATGATCGCGTGCGTACCGATCACGAGCTGCGCGGTGCCGAGCGCGGCCGCCTCGATCGCCGCGCGCTTCTCCTTCGCCTTCAGGCTGCCCGCGAGCCACGCGACCGTGACGCCGAGCGGCTCGAGCCATGCGCGCAGCTTGCGCGCGTGCTGTTCCGCGAGGATTTCGGTGGGCGCCATCAGCGCGGCCTGGTAGCCGGCGTCGATCGCCTGCGTGGCGGCCAGCGCCGCGACGACCGTCTTGCCGCTGCCGACGTCGCCCTGCAGCAGCCGCTGCATCGGGTGCGCGAGCGTGAGGTCGTGCGCGATCTCGTCGACGACGCGCGCCTGCGCGCCCGTCAGCGTGAACGGCAGCGCCGCGTAAAGGCGCGTGGTCAGCGCGTCGGCATCGCGCGCGGTGCGGCGCGGCATCGCGGGCGCGGCGCGCGTGCGGCGCTCCTCGTGCGCACGCTTGAGCGACAGCTGCTGCGCGAGCAGTTCCTCGAACTTGATGCGCGTCCACGCCGGATGCGAGCCGTCCATCAGCGCGGCTTCGTCGGAATCGACGCGCGGGTGGTGCAGGATGCGCACCGCCTGCTCGAGCGTCGGCACGTCGAGCGGCTTCAGGTAATCGCGCTGGATCTCCGGCGGCAGCAGTTCGGGCAGCGGCGTGCGCTCGACCGCGTTCTCGATCGCCTTGCGCAGATACGCCTGCGACACGCCGGCCGTGCTCGGGTAGACGGGCGTGAGCACCTGCGGCAACGGCGCATCCGCTTCGACGACGCGCACGGCCGGATGCACCATCTCCATCCCGAAAAAGCCGCCGCGCACGTCGCCGCGCACGCGCAGCCGCTGGCCGACGGCCATCTGCTTGACCTGCGACCCGTAGAAATTCAGGAAGCGCAGCACGAGCTGCTCGCCGTCGTCGTCCCGGATCTTCACGACGAGCTGGCGGCGCGGCCGGTACGCGACCTCGTTGTCGAACACGACGCCTTCGGTCTGCGCGATGCCGCCCGGCAACAACTCGCCGATCGGCGTGAGCGTGGTCTCGTCCTCGTAGCGCATCGGCAGATGCAGCACGAGATCGATCGAACGCGTGAGCCCGAGCTTCGCGAGCTTGTCGGCGGTCTTCACCGGCTTGTCGGCGGCCGGCTTCTTCTTGCGCTTCGCACCGGCCGCGCCTGCCTCGTCGCTCGCGGCGGCGCCGTCGGCGTCGGGCGCGGCGGCCGCGGGCTGCGCGAGCCGGCCGTCGGCGCCGCGCTTCGGGCCGGCGCGACGCGTACCGGAGCCCGATGCGAACGGCGCGGGCGACGCGGCATCGTCCGCGTCGAACGGATCGGCGGAATCGGCAACGGCGGCGGGAGAACGGCGTGGTGACACAGGCATCGGATCGTCTGGGTGCTTCGCAAGGCAAGTACAATAGCGGCTTTCACGTCGTCCGAACGAACGACGCCGGCCAGGCCGCGCATCCCGTCATCATAGCGGCTCGCGCGCCCCGATTACGCGTTTCCGCCCTGCCGGCGACGCCCGCCGGCCGCTTCGAACCAGCCCGCATGTTCACGCTTTCCGATTTCGATTTCAATCTGCCGCCCGAGCTGATTGCACAAACCGCGCTGCCCGATCGCACCGCGAGCCGCCTGCTCGAGGTCGACCGCAGCGTCGAGCCCGCACGCCTCGTCGACCGCCATTTCGCCGAATTGCCGTCGTGCATCGCGCCCGGCGACCTGCTCGTGTTCAACGATACCAAGGTGCTGAAGGCGCGTTTCTTCGGCCAGAAGGCCAGCGGCGGCAAGATCGAGGTGCTGATCGAGCGCGTGACCGGGACGCACACGGCGCTCGCGCAGATCCGCGCGAGCAAGTCGCCGGGCGCCGGCACGACGCTGCGCCTGGCCGACGCGTTCGACGTGACGGTCGGCGAGCGCGTCGAGCCGTTCTTCACGCTGCACTTTCCCGCGCCGTGCCTCGACCTGATCGAGCAGTACGGCCGCCTGCCGCTGCCGCCGTATATCGAGCACGATCCCGATGCGACCGACGAGACGCGCTACCAGACCGTCTATGCGAGCAACCCGGGCGCGGTCGCCGCGCCGACGGCCGGGCTCCATTTCGACCAGCCGCTGCTGGAGCAGCTCGACGCGCTGGGCGTCGAGCGCGCGACGCTCACGCTGCACGTCGGCGCCGGCACGTTCCAGCCGGTGCGCGTCGACAACATCGCCGAGCACAAGATGCACAGCGAGTGGTACGACCTGCCGCAGTCGCTCGTCGACAAGATCGCCGCGACCCGCGCGCGCGGCGGCAACGTGATCGCGGTCGGCACGACGTCGATGCGCGCGCTCGAAGCCGCGGCGCGCTCGGCCGACGAAGCCGGCCGCCCGCTCGCGGCGACGCAGGCCGAGACCGACATCTTCATCACGCCCGGCTACCGTTTCCGCGTGGTCGACCGGCTCGTGACGAACTTCCACCTGCCGAAATCGACGCTGCTGATGCTGGTGTCCGCGTTCGCGGGCGTCGAGACGATCCGCGCCGCGTACCGGCACGCGATCGAAGAACGCTACCGGTTCTTCAGCTACGGCGACGCGATGCTGCTCACGCGGCGCGACACGCCGGAGGCGCCGGGCGCGTAAGCTCCGCGGGCGGCTCGTCCGCCTGGTGCGTCACCCGTTTTTTCACCGCCGCCGGGCTTCCCGGCGGCGTTTCCAACATGCGCCGGACTGTTTTCCGGTAGCGAGGAGCACGACACGATGACCGAAGGTTCATCCCACGATACGCACGCCCCCGTGCAGGACCGCCCGGCCAACGGGCTCGAATTCGAACTGCTGACGACCGACGGCCACGCGCGCCGCGGCCGCGTGAAGCTCAACCACGGCACGGTCGAAACGCCGATCTTCATGCCGGTCGGCACGTACGGCACCGTGAAGGCGATCCAGCCGCGCGAGCTGCACGAGATCAAGGCCCAGATCATCCTCGGCAACACGTTCCACCTGTGGCTGCGCCCGGGCCTCGACACGATCGACGCGCACGGCGGCCTGCACGGCTTCATGGGCTGGAACAAGCCGATCCTGACCGACTCGGGCGGCTTCCAGGTGTTCTCGCTCGGCGACCTGCGCAAGATCACCGAGGACGGCGTCACGTTCGCGTCGCCGATCAACGGCGACAAGCTGTTCCTGTCGCCGGAAGTGTCGATGCAGATCCAGAAGGTGCTGAACTCCGACGTGGTGATGCAGTTCGACGAATGCACGCCGTACGCGACCAACGGCGTGCCGACGACGCACCAGGAAGCGGCCGACTCGATGCGCATGTCGCTGCGCTGGGCGAAACGCTCGCTCGACGAGTTCAACCGGCTCGGCAACCCGAACGCGCTGTTCGGGATCGTCCAGGGCGGGATGTTCGAGGACCTGCGCGACGAATCGCTCGCGGGCCTCGCGGAACTCGGTTTCCACGGCCTCGCGATCGGCGGGCTGTCGGTCGGCGAGCCGAAGGAAGACATGATGCGCGTGCTGCGCCACGTGGGCCCGAAGCTGCCGGCCAACAAGCCGCACTACCTGATGGGCGTCGGCACGCCGGAGGACCTGGTCGAAGGCGTCGCGAACGGCGTCGACATGTTCGACTGCGTGATGCCGACCCGCAACGCGCGCAACGGCTGGCTGTTCACGCGCTTCGGCGACGTGAAGATCCGCAACGCGACGCACAAGAACTCGCTGAAGCCGCTCGATTCGACCTGCACCTGCTACACGTGCCAGAACTTCTCGCGCGGCTACCTGCATCACCTGCACCGGGTCGGCGAAATCCTCGGCGCGCAGCTGAACACGATCCACAACCTGCACTACTACCTGCAGCTGATGAGCGAGATCCGCGAGGCAATCGAGACGCACACGTTCGACGCATTCCGGCAACGCTTCGCGGAGGATCGCGCGAGAGGGGTCGACTGACGGGCCGGCGGCCCGCATCGCGGCCAGTCACATAGGACGTGTACTAATTGGCCTGATCAAATCACCGGTCGCGACCGCCAAACATTACAATTACCTTTCCAAACAAGTCGCAACGGTGTCGGTTGGCGATTTAACAGCTTGATCCGAAAGCGCATTTGCCGATCCGTCTGCGCATGGGGCCGGTGGTAGAATAACCGGCTTATTTTTCGATCTTCCCCTACGGAGAGACCAACGTGCCGTTCATTTCCAATGCCTTCGCGCAAGGTGCCGGTGGCGCCGAATCGAGCCTGATGAGCTTCCTGCCGCTCATCCTGATGTTCGCGGTGCTGTACTTCATCATGATCCGTCCGCAGATGAAGCGTCAGAAGGAACACCGCAACATGCTCGCGGCCATGGCGAAGGGCGACGAAGTCGTCACGAGCGGCGGCCTCGTCGGCAAGGTGACGAAGGTCACCGAAGGCTACATCGGCGTCGAAATCGCCGAAGGCACCGAAATCACCGTGCAGAAGGCTGCCGTCACGACCATTCTGCCGAAGGGCACGATCAAGTCGCTGTAAGGCTTTCACCGAGCGTCCGGCTCCCCGCGCCGTGCCCGCCTGAGAGAGCGGGCCGCCGCGGCGCCGGACGCGACGCTTTCACGCCAACCACCCGTTCGGCCCCCTCATGAATCGTTATCCACTCTGGAAATATGTCGTGATGGTCGTGGCGCTCGCCATCGGCCTTCTGTACACATTGCCCAACTTCTTCGGCGAAGCGCCGGCGGTGCAGGTGTCGAGCGGCAAGGCCACGGTCAAGCTCGACTCGACCACGCTGACCCAGGTCGAATCGGCGCTCGCATCCGCGCAGATCAAGCCGGACGACGTCACCTTCGAGAACACGGCGACCAACGCGAACATCCGCGTGCGCCTGAAGGACACCGATACGCAGCTGCGCGTCAAGGACCTGCTGCAGAAGTCGCTGAACGCCGACCCGAACGATCCGCAGTACGTCGTCGCACTGAACCTGCAGAGCGCGTCGCCGCGCTGGCTGACCGCCCTGCACGCGCTGCCGATGTATCTCGGCCTCGACCTGCGCGGCGGTGTGCACTTCCTGCTCCAGGTCGACATGACGGGCGCGCTCACCAAGAAGCTCGACTCCGACGCCTCCGACGCGCGCTCGCTGCTGCGCGACAAGAACATCCGCGACGGCGGCGTGAGCCGCGTCGAGCAGTCCGTGGTCGTCAACTTCAGCGATGCGCAGACGGCGGAAGACGCCCGCAAGGTGCTCGCCGCGTCGATCACCGAGCTGCAATGGGCGACCCAGCCCGGCGGCGGCGGCACGCAGGTGGTCGGCACGTTTACGCCGGCCGTGCAGAAGGCCGTCGAGGACGCCGCGCTCAAGCAGAACCTGACGACGCTCCACAACCGCGTGAACGAACTCGGCGTGTCCGAGCCGATCCTGCAGCAGCAAGGCAGCGACCGCATCGTCGTCGAACTGCCGGGCGTGCAGGACACCGCGAAGGCGAAGGACATCATCGGCCGCACCGCGACGCTCGAGGCGCGCCTCGCCGACCCGATCAACACGCACCCGAACCCGAACGACCCCGTGCCGCCGGGCGAGGAGCTGTTCACGCAGGGCATCCAGGCGCCCGTGCTGCTGAAGAAGGACGTGATCTTCACCGGCGACCGCATCATCGACGCATCGGCCGGTTTCGACGAACACCAGCGTCCGTCGGTCAACATCCGCCTCGATTCGGCGGGCGGCCGCGCGGTGCGCACGGTGTCGCGCGACAACATCGGCAAGCCGATGGCGATGGTGCTGTTCGAGAAGGGCAAGGGCGAAGTGCTGACGGTCGCGACGATCCAGTCCGAACTCGGCGACCGCTTCCAGATCACGGGCCAGCCGACGCCGCAGGCCGCGGCCGACCTCGCGCTGCTGCTGCGCGCCGGTTCGCTCGCCGCACCGATGGACATCATCGAGGAACGCACGATCGGCCCGAGCCTCGGCGCCGACAACATCAAGATGGGCGTGCACTCGGTGATCTGGGGCTTCTGTGCGATCGCCGTGTTCATGATCGCGTACTACATGCTGTTCGGCGTGGTGTCGGTGATCGGCCTGTCGGTGAACCTGCTGCTGCTCGTCGCCGTGCTGTCGCTGATGCAGGCGACGCTGACGCTGCCGGGTATCGCGGCCATCGCGCTCGCGCTCGGTATGGCGATCGACTCGAACGTGCTGATCAACGAGCGCGTGCGTGAAGAACTGCGCGCCGGCCAGCCGCCGCAGCTCGCGATCCAGGCCGGCTACGCACACGCGTGGGCGACGATTCTCGACTCGAACGTCACGACGCTGATCGCCGGCCTCGCGCTGCTCGCGTTCGGCTCGGGCCCGGTTCGCGCGTTCGCGATCGTGCACTGCCTCGGTATCCTGACGTCGATGTTCTCCGCGGTGTTCTTCTCGCGCGGGATCGTCAACCTCTGGTACGGCGGCCGCAAGAAGCTGAAGTCGCTCGCGATCGGCCAGGTGTGGAAGCCGGAAGGCGCCGCTGCCGCCGCGTCGTTCACCGACGCGGACGAATCGACCGACACCGCGCGCGCCGCGAAGCTCGCCGCCCCGGCGAAGGGCAACGCGCCGCGCGCCGGCAAGCCGCAGCTGCGCAACCGCGCGCAGCAAGGCGTGTCGCCGAAGAAACCGGGCTCGACCCAATAAGGCCCCGGAGACGAAGCCATGGAATTTTTCCGCATCCGTAAAGACATTCCGTTCATGCGGCACGCGCTGGTGTTCAACGTGATCTCGCTGGTCACGTTCCTCGCCGCCGTGTTCTTCCTGTTCCACCGCGGGCTGCACCTGTCCGTCGAATTCACCGGCGGCACGGTGATCGAGGTGCAGTACCAGCAGGCCGCGGAGCTCGAACCCGTGCGCGCGACGCTCGGCAAGCTCGGCTATGCCGACGCGCAGGTGCAGAACTTCGGCACGTCGCGCAACGTGCTGATCCGCCTGCAGCTGAAGGAAGGCCTCACGTCCGCGCAGCAGAGCGACCAGGTGATGGGCGCGCTGAAGGCGCAGAGCCCGGACGTCACGCTGCAGCGCGTCGAGTTCGTCGGCCCGCAGGTCGGCCGCGAGCTCGCGACCGACGGTCTGCTCGCGCTCGCGTGCGTCGTGATCGGCATCGTGATCTACCTGTCGTTCCGCTTCGAATGGAAGTACGCGGTGGCGGGCATCATCGCCAACCTGCACGACGTCGTGATCATTCTCGGCTTCTTCGCGTTCTTCCAGTGGGAGTTCTCGCTGGCGGTGCTCGCGGCGATCCTCGCGGTGCTCGGCTACTCGGTCAACGAGTCGGTCGTCATCTTCGACCGGATCCGCGAAACGTTCCGCCGCGAACGCAAGATGAGCGTGCAGGAAGTGATCAACCACGCGATCACGACCACGATGTCGCGCACGATCATCACGCACACGTCGACGGAAATGATGGTGCTGTCGATGTTCTTCTTCGGCGGCCCGACGCTGCACTACTTCGCGCTCGCGCTGACGGTCGGCATCATGTTCGGCATCTACTCGTCGGTGTTCGTCGCGGGCTCGCTCGCGATGTGGCTCGGCATCAAGCGCGAAGACCTGATCAAGGAAAAGAAGACCGCGCACGATCCGGACGATCCGAACGCCGGCGCGCAGGTTTGAGCGCCCCGCCGTTTCGGCATCGAAGCAAAGCCGGCCCTCTGGGCCGGCTTTTTTTATGCGCGGGCCGCCACGATGCGGCATGCCAACGGCCCGGCCTGCATCGTCGCGGGTGTCGGCTACAATCGTCACCGCCCTGCCCCGCCGCCTGCCGGCCGCGCGCGTGGACCGGGCAAGCCCCCCTCTTCACCCGTCCGAACGTGCGGTCCCGATGATGCCTCCCATGCGTGTCGTTCGTCGCCTCGCCGTCTGCGCAGCCGTCGCGGCCGCGTTCCCGTATGCGCCGCTCGTCGGTGCGCAACCGGCATCCGTGCCGGCCGCCGCTGCGCTGCCAGCCGTGTCACCCGCCGCCGCTTCGGTGCCCGCCGCCCCACCGCCATCGCCCTGCCCGCCCGACTGGGAGCCGCAGATCTGCGAACTGAAGGCGGCCGTCGACGTGCTGAAGCAACAGCACCTGACCGACGTCGACATCGGCGCGCTGCTCGACGCCGCGACCCACGACGGGATCAAGACACTGCCGTACGCGCGCTTCTTCAACGCGAAGGAAGAGCAGGAACGGCGCGACGACGAGCGGCGCGCCCGCGACGGCACGCCGGGCATCGGGATCGTGTTCGAAACGCGGCCCGACGGGCTGCACATCATCGACGTGGTTCCCGATGCGCCGGCGGAAAAGGCCGGCGTGCGGCCCGACGATCTCGTCGTCGCGATGAACGACCGGAGCGTCGTCGGCATCGACGGCGGCGAACTGATGAAACTCGCGAAGGGCGACGCGGGCGTGCCGCTGAAGCTCACGGTGCAGCGCGGCCCGAAGCATGCGGTGCTGACCTTCGCGCCGGTGCGGGCGATCGTCAAACCGCGCCCGGCAACCGTGAAGCGGCTCGACGGCGACATCCTGTACACGCGGCTGTCGAGCTTTCCGGAGCCGGCGGTCGGCGACTATATCGATGCGGTGCAGGCCGCGCGTCGCGCGGGGCCGCCGGTCAAGCAGATGATCCTCGACCTGCGCATCAATGGCGGCGGCGCGCTCAATGCGGCGATCGGCATCACCGCGCTGTTCGCGGGACGCGACCGCACCGCGATGGTGACGGTCGAGCGCGGCGACACGCATCGCCGCCGATACACGACCAACTGGCCCGACTACGAACTGCCCGTCATGCACGGCCAGGATCCGCTCGCGCCGCTGCAGGCCGACGACTGGTGGCGCACCGTGCCGCTCGTCGTGCTCGTCGACGGGCAAAGCGCGTCGGCTGCAGAAGCGACCGCGGCGGCGCTGAAGGATCTCGGCCGCGCCAAATTGCTCGGCATGCCGACCTACGGGAAAGGGCTCGCGCAGACGGGCGTCGACCTGATCGACGGCACGCGCCTGAATTTCACGTTCGCGCGCAATCTGCGGCCGAACGGCTGCCCGATGGACGGCTACGGCGTCGTGCCGGACTGGCTCGTGCCGCCGCGCCGCGATGCGGACGTCGACGGCGTGCTGCTGTGGTACCGGGAAGTCGATCTCGCCCGCGCCCCGTATGCGGACCGGCAGGCGCCCGACCCGTTCGCGCAGGTGCGCAAGGCCCGCCAGAAGCTGCGCGACGAGCGCGTGCGCGCGAAGGTCGATACGGCGCGGAGCGCGGCGCTGCCGCAGCGCGCATTCGGCACGGCGGCCGACTGGCAGCTCCGGCAGGCGCTCGATGCCCTAGCCGGCCGCCCGGTGCAGACCATCGCCGCGCCCGCGCAACTGATGCCGGCGCAGCCGGTCTGCGAGCGCGGCGGCAACTGAGCCGCCGCCCGCCCCGTTTCAGCGGAATCCGAACCGCCGCCGCAGCACGACCAGCGCCGCGAGGCTCAACACGGCCGCGAACATCAGGTAGAAGCTCGGCGCGGTCTTCATCCCGGTCTCGCGGATCAGCCACGCGATGATGAACGGCCCGAAGCCGCCGAAGATCGTCACCGCGACGTTGTACGCGAGCGACATCCCGGTCGTGCGCGTCTGCACCGGAAACACCTCGGACAACAGCCCCGGCAGCGCCGCGAAGTAGCCGGTCATCAGGAACGCGAGCAGCACCTGCAGCGCGATCAGCGTGCCGAAGCCCGGATGCGCGACGAGATACGCGAACGCCGGATAGATCAGCACGAGGATGCCGACGGCCGGCGCGATCATCACGCGCACGCGGCCGTAGCGATCCGACCAGTGGCCGACGAGCGGCGCGAACGCCATCTGGATCACGCCGACCACGAGGATCGCGGCGAATGCGGCGGACGGCGCGAGGCCGAGCTGCTTCACGCCGTAGGTCGGCATGAACAGCACGAGGTAGGTGGCGACGGTGCCGAGCACGACCACGCCCATGGCCGCGACGAGGCGCGCCTTGTGCGACGCGAACGTATCGCGCAGCGGGTTCGCGGTGCCTTCGGCCGCGAGGAATTCGGGCGTCTCGTCGACCTTGGTGCGGATGTAGTACGCGACCGGCCCGAGCAGCAGCCCGAAGAAGAACGGCACGCGCCAGCCCCACGACGCCATCTGCGCGGCCGACAGCTGCGCGTTCAACACGGTGCCGAAGCCCGCGGCGAGCAGCGTCGTGAGCCCCTGGCTCGCGACCTGCCAGCTCGCGAAGAAGCCGCGCCGGCCGGGCACGTGCTCGGCGAGGAACGCGGTCGCGCTGCCGAACTCGCCGCCGGCCGAGAAGCCCTGCATCAGCCGCGCGGCGACGAGGATCACCGGCGCGGCGACACCGATCGTCTCGTAGGTCGGCAGCACCGCGATGATCAGCGTGCCGGCCATCATCAGCAGGATCGACAGCGTCAGCGCGGCCTTGCGACCGGCGCGGTCCGCATACGCGCCAAGCACGATCGCGCCGAGCGGCCGCATGAAGAACGACACGCCGAACGTGCCGAGCGTGAGCAGCAGCGACACGGTGTCGTTGCCGGCCGGGAAGAACAGCTTCGAGATCGTCACCGCGAAAAAGCCGTAGACGACGAGATCGAACCACTCGAGCGCGTTGCCGATCGACGCGGCGACCACCGCGCGCCAGACGCGCGGCGACGAGGCAATGGAGCTGGACTGCGTGACGGCATGCATCGGCGATCTCCTTGTCGTTGTACGTTCTGTTCGAGGCGGCCGCCGTCGCGCCGTCGGCCTGCCCGGCGCCGCATGGCCACATGCGGCGCTCGGGCGATTATAGGCGCGCAAAAAAACCGCCGCGCCCCGGTAACGGGAACGCGGCGGTTGATCCGCGGCGGCCGGCACGATGGCTGGCCGTGCCGGGAAGCCTTACTGCTGCTTGACCGCTTCGGCCGTGATCAGCAGCTTCGTCTTCATCTTGAAGCCGTACTGCTTGCCGTAGTCGAGGCCGAAATCGTCGCGGCTGAATTCGCCGACCGCGTCGACGCCGCACACTTCACGCTTGAGCATCGGGTGCGGCATGCACTTGAACGAATCGATCTTCAGCGTGAGCGGCTTCGTGACGCCATGCAGCGTCAGGTTGCCGACCACCGACACCGGCTTGTCGCCGTCGAACTTGATCGTGCCCTTGTAGTTCGCCTGCGGGAACTTCGCCGCATCGAAGAACTCGGCCGTCTGCAGGTGCTCGTCGAGCTTCGCGCTGCCCGTGTGGATCGACGCGATGTCGGTCGTCACGTCGACCGTGCCGGTCTTCGCCGCACGGTCGAGCGTCACGGTGCCGCTCGACTTGTCGAACTTGCCGCGCCAGACCGACAGGCCGCCGAAGTGGTCGGCCTCGAAGCTCGGGTACGTGTGGCTCGGGTCGAACTGGTAGGTGGCGCTTTCGGCGAAGGCCGAGAACGACAGCGAAGCGGCCAGCGCGCCGGCGGCGATGATCAGATGCTTTTTCAAACCTTTTCTCCTGGAAACGGCGCCGCGCCCTCGCGCGGCATTCAGTTGAGGCAACAACCCGCCGCTTACTTCGTGGCGACGAGATGGAACTTGATCTGCACTTCGTCCGCGACGATCGACGTGTCCTTCCACTCGCCGGTGCCGACGTTGAAGGCCGAACGCTTGATCGGCAGCACGCCGTCGAACGTCTGCGTCGCGCCGTTTTGCGCGACCGTGACGGGCACCGTGACGGTCTCGGCCTTGCCCTTGATCGTCAGCTTGCCGGTCACGTTGTACTTGTTGCCGCCGGCCGGCGCGATCGCCGACGACACGAAGGTCGCCTGCGGATAGGTCTTCGCGTCGAACCAGTCCTTGCCGGCGACCTGGTCGTTGTACATCTTGTCGCCGAGGTCGAAGCTCGCGACGTCGATCGTCATTTGCGCGCTGCCCTGCGCGGCTTTCGCCGGGTCGAACTTCACCTGCGCGGAGAACTTCTTGAACGCGCCTTCGGTCGGCACGTTCATCTGCTTCGACACGGCGGACACCTTGCTCTTCGCGAGATCGACGTCGGCATGCGCCGCGCCCGACGCGACAAGCGCCGCCGCGGCGAACGCGGTCAGCATGGAGCGGGAGAAAGACACTTTCATGGGATCCTTCATTTGGCAAAGGGAAGCATGCGCGACAGCAGGCCGTCGCGGTCCAACAGCTGGTGCTTGAGCGCCGCGAGCACGTGCATCGCGACGAGCGCAAGCAGAATGTAATTCAAAGACACGTGCAGCGTCTTGAAGGTTTCCTTGAGCGCCGGATCGGGATCGATCAGGCGCGGCAGCGGCACGATGCCGAGATAGACGACCGGGATGTTCGACGCCGAGCTGTACAGGTAGCCCGTCACCGGGATCACGATCATCAGCACGTACAGCAGCATGTGCACGCCGTGCGATGCCGCGCGCTGCCACGCCGGCGTGTCGCCCGGCAGCGGCGGCGGCACGTGGGTCGCCCGCCACAGCACGCGCACGACGGCCAGCGCGAACACCGTCACGCCGATCCACTTGTGCCACGAGAAGTACTTCAGCTTGGTCGGCGTGAAGCCGGGGATGTCCGTCATCACCCAGCCGAGCGCGAAGCCGCAGACGATCAGCAGCGCGATCAGCCAGTGCAAGGCGATCGCGGTGTGTGCGTACCGTGCCGGCGCGGCCGGCGGCGATTTCGATGCCATCTTGGATTCCTCAGTTCAGCGAACGGCTGCGCCGGTAAATTCGTCCGACGCATGTCAAGGGCGCCATGCTACCGCAACCTTTTGACGTGCGCGGACTCCGAGAACAGGCGCGCCAGCCGGCTGACGGCTTCCCGCCATGTTACCGACCGGTCACGAAACTCACGATCCTTGACGCATCGAAAAAGCCCTTTTGGTAAGATTGGCGCGGGTTCCGGCCCCGTCGACGCGTTCCCCCAGCCGTCGCGACACCGCCTTTTCCATGCAACGATACGACCTGATTGCCTGCCACGAATGCGACGCACTGTTGCATAAACCGCGCCTGAGCGGCCGCGAGATCGCGCGCTGTCCGCGCTGCGACGCGCTGCTTTATCGCAACAGCACCACGCAGATCGAGCGCATCACCGCGCTCGCGGTCGCCGCGCTCGTCACGTTCATCATCGCGCAGACGTTCCCGATCCTGGAAATGGACCTGAACGGCACGCGCGTGCAGACGACGCTGATCGGCGCGATCGACGCGCTGTGGCGTCAGGACATGGCGATCGTCGGCGTGATGGTGTTCTGCTCGACCGTGCTGTTCCCGCTCGTCGAGATGGCCGCGCTGCTGTACGTGCTGCTGCCGATCCGGCGCGGCATCGTGCCGCCCGGCCTGAACCTCGTGCTGCGCACGATCCAGCTCGTGCGGCCGTGGGGGATGATCGAGGTGTTCATGCTCGGCATCCTGGTCACGATCGTGAAGATGGTGAGCCTCGCGCGCGTCGTGCCCGACGCGGCGCTGTTCGCGTTCGGCGCGCTCACGCTGATGACCGCCGTCGTGCTGATGTTCGACCCGCGCACGCTGTGGGACATCGCCGACGACCTGCGCGCCGGCCGCGCGCCGGAGCGGCCCGACGCCGCCGCGCCGCTGCCGGACGCACCCCGCCGATGACGAGGCCCATGCCGACCGCCGCCCGCGAGGGTTACGCCAGCTGCCACGCGTGCGGGCTCGTGCAGACGATCGACCGGCCGCACGCGCATTGCGCGCGCTGCGGCAGCGCGCTGCACGTGCGCACGCCGAACAGCATCATGCGCACGTGGGCGCTGCTGCTCGCGGCCGCGATCCTCTATATTCCGGCGAACCTGCTGCCGATCATGCGCACGTCGTCGATCGTCGGGTCGCAGCAGGACACGATCATGAGCGGCGTCATCTATTTCTGGACGTCCGGCGACTGGCCGCTCGCCGTGGTCGTGTTCGTCGCCAGCATTCTCGTGCCGATGCTCAAGCTCGGCGTGCTGACGATCCTCGTCACCAGCGCGCAGCGTCGCGCCGCGTGGCGGCCGCTGCAGCGCACGCGCCTCTACCGGATCGTCGAGCGCATCGGCCGCTGGTCGATGCTCGACATCTTCGTCGTGACGCTGACCGTCGCGCTCGTCCATTTCCGTTCGCTCGCCGTCATCACGGCCGGCCCCGGCGCGCTCGCGTTCGGCTCGGTCGTGATCCTGACGATGCTCGCGTCGATGCAGTTCGATCCCCGCCTGATCTGGGATCCAGTCGAAACCTCAGGGAATCACCATGAATAGTCCACAAGGCCCGCAGCACGACGCGCCCCGGCCGCCCGATCCGGCGATCTCGACGAAAAGCGGCTGGCTGCCGTCGCTCGTCTGGCTCGTGCCGCTGATCGCCGCGCTGATCGGCATCGGCCTCGTGATCAAGTCCGTGCGCGAGCGCGGCCCGGAAATCACGATCAGCTTCCACAGCGCCGAAGGGCTCGAGCCGGGCAAGACCCAGGTCAAGTACAAGGACGTCGAGATCGGCATGGTCAAGACGATCAAGCTGTCGAAGGACCTGTCGCGCGTGCTGGTCCAGGTGCAGCTCAAGAAGGAAGCCGAGGACTTCGCGGTCCAGGGTTCGCGCTTCTGGATCGTGCGGCCGCGCGTCGGCGCGACCGGCGTGTCGGGGCTCGGCACGCTGCTGTCCGGCGCGTACATCGGCGTCGACGCCGGTCACGGCCAGGACACGCTGACCGACTTCACCGGCCTGGAGACGCCACCCGCCGTCACCGGCGACCAGAAAGGCACGCAATACGTGCTGCGCGGCGATTCGCTCGGCTCGGTCGACATCGGCTCGCCGGTCTACTACCGCCGCGTCCAGGTCGGCCAGGTGGTCGGCTTCTCGCTCGACAAGGACGGCACGGGCGTCACGTTCAACGTGTTCGTGAATGCGCCGTACGACCAGTACGTCGGCCTGAACTCGCGCTGGTGGCAGGCGAGCGGCGTCGACCTGCGGCTCGATTCGAGCGGCCTGAAGCTGAACACGCAGTCGCTCGCGACGGTGATCCTCGGCGGCATCGCGTTCCAGACGCCGCCGAACCAGGGCAGCGGCGCGACCGCACCGAACAACACGACGTTCCGCCTCGGCTCCGACGAGGGCGACGCGATGCGCGACCCGGACGGCCAGCCGCTGCAGGTCGTGATGAACTTCAGCCAGTCGCTGCGCGGGCTCGCCGTCGGCGCGCCGGTCGACTTCCGCGGCATCGTGCTCGGCGAAGTGACGAACATCGGCATCGATTTCGATCCGAAGACGAAGAACTTCCTGATGCCGGTGACGATCAACGTGTATCCGGAACGCCTCGGCCGCCGCTTCCGCGAGACGATCGAGAGCAAGGGCGAACCGGCGCGCCGCGAGATCGTCGAGCGGCTCGTCCAGCACGGGCTGCGCGGCCAGTTGCGCACCGGCAACCTGCTGACGAGCCAGCTGTACGTCGCGCTCGACTTCTTCCCGAAGGCGCCGGCCGTGAAGATCGACACGAGCCGCCTGCCGCTCGAGCTGCCGACCGTGCCGAATACGCTCGACGAGTTGCAGCTGCAGGTCGCCGACATCGCGAAGAAGCTCGACAAGGTGCCGTTCGACCAGATCGGCGCGAACCTGAACAGCGCGCTCGCGAACGCCGACAAGCTGTTCAAGCAGCTCGACACGCAGGTCGCGCCGGAAGCGCGCGACACGCTGTCGGCCGCGAAGCAGACCTTCTCGACCGCCGAGGCGACGCTGCAGCAGGATTCGCCGCTGCAGTCCGACGTGCGCGGCGCGCTGAAGGAACTCACGCGCACGCTGCAATCGCTGAACGCGCTCGCCGACTATCTGGAGCGCCACCCCGAATCGCTGCTCAAGGGCAAGCCAGGAGATAAACAATGACGACACGCGTGAACGGTTTCGCGAGCGGCGCGGCGACGGCGCTCGCCGTACTCGCGCTCGCCGCGTGCAGCTCGCCGCCCGCACGGTTCTACACGCTCAGCCCGGCCGACGCCGCGGCGCCGCTGCGCACCGCGCCGGCCAATCCGGCGTTCCTGATCGAGGTGCCGTCGGTCGGCGTGCCCGAGCAGGTCGCGAAGAGCCAGCTGGTCGTGCAGAAGAACGCCGCGCAGGTCGACGTGCTCGAGCAGGAACGCTGGGCGTCGCCGCCCGCCGACGAGATCCGCCGCGCGCTGTCGGACGATCTCGCCGCGCAGCTCGGCACGATCGACGTCGCGAATTCCGCTTACCCGCCCGGCGTGCCCGTGTACCGCATCAGCGTGAACGTGCAGCGCTTCGAGTCGTGGCCGGGCAAGCGCGCCGCGGTCGACGCCGTGTGGAGCGTGCGCTCGCTCGCCACTCAGGCCGTGATGACCTGCCGCACGAGCGTCGCGGAACCGGTCGCCGACGGCTACGACGCGCTCGTCGCCGGCCATCGGCGCGCGCTCGACGTGATCGCCTCGCAGGCCGCGGCCGGCGTGCGCGCGATGGCCGCACGCCGCGGCACGACGGCGACGGCCACGCCCACGGCCGGCGGCAAGACGGCCGCCGCGCCGGTCGTGCCGTGCCCGGCCAGCCCGACGTCCGGCGGCGATGCCGGCGCGACGGGCAAGTCCGGCGCATAAGCGGACGCGGACGGCGCGCGGGCGAACGTTCGACACGACGTGCAACTGCGCGGTGTCGAATGGCGCCGCCCGCTCGGCCGTGCCCGCCGAGTATCGTCGGCCGCACGCCGCTGCAGCCGGCTTCGCCGATCGGCGTCATTGGCCAAGCGGTCGTTGACATTCTTTGTCAAAGCCGCCGGAACCCGCGCCATGCAACGCGGTCGGCTTGCGTTTTCCGGCCCGATTGACGATCCTACGCACTTTCAGGCTCGCGCCGTTCGCCGTGCGCACCAGCCAGCGGCGCCGGGCCGCGTTCGGCCCGACCGCCATGCCTGCCGGCGCCCGCACGCGAATCGCGTGCACCGCAGCGGGGCAGCCGCATCGCGGGTCGCCGCCCGTCGTCCGGCACCGGCCCCGTCTCACCCGTTCTCACCGGCGCCGCGCCGTTGCTCCGGCCGGCATCCCGAACCCGCCCGTCCCGGGCTTTCGCTATTCCGTTTATGTTTCGTTCCCTGACGACCCTGATCAAGAAGTGGCGCGCGTCGCGCAATGCCGGTCACCAGCTCGATGCGCTGCTCGCGCACGCCGATGCCGACGCGTCGTACGCCGAGCGCAGCGAATGGCTGATCGAGCTCGCGCACTGGCTGCGCCGCAACGGCACGGTGCAGGACGCGCAGGCCGAACGCGACGCCGACACGCGCGCGTATCCGGCCCATGCGCGGTTGCGCTACCTGTTCCACGTGCTCGACCGCAATCCCGCGTGGAAAGCGCACGCCGCACGCATCCTGCGCGGCATCCTGCGCGAGTGCGACGGCATCTCGCTGCTGTGCGATGCAGGCATGCCCGTGCATTCGGGCTTCTTCGGCGCGCTGTTCGAGCGGATCGACTCGTCGCTGATCCCGCCCGCGCCGAACCGCCGCGAGCTGTCGGCGTTGTTCACGCTGATGTTCCCGACGCCCGAGGACGCGAAATGGATCGACGCGCTGCCCGACGACCTGCTCGCACGCCTGGCCGAGCTGATCTCGTTCGACGTCACCGAAGAAGAGCGCCACGAGCCCGGCTCGTTCTCGCGCGACCTGCTGGCCGCGCTGCACAACCTGACCTGCCAGATCAGCTCGACGGGCCTGTCGCAGACGGTGCGCAGCCGGCTGTCCGACGACGATGCGCGCAAGCCGCTCGAATCGCAGCCGTTCTACCGCCTCACGCGCGCGATGCTCGCGGTCGAGACCGCGCATGCGGCCGTCGAGGACGGCGGCGACCCGAGCAAGCTGCTGCACGAGGTGAACTACCTGCGCGTGCTGCTCGACGAATGCCGGATCGCCGTCGACGACGTGTTCGCGCACCTGTACCGCAACGGCGTGTCGGTCGACATCGTGTTCCAGGTCGAGCGGATGCGCATGCGCATCCTGCGCGCCGAAACGCTGCTGAACGCATGGATGGCGCGCGACGACCTGCACGGGATGGCGCACCTGACCGCCGAGCTCGTCGACGCGAACCAGAACAGCCAGAGCGTCGCGCACCTCGTGCGCAGCAACTTCTCGCTGTTCGCGCGCAAGCTCGTCGAGACCAACGCGGACACCGGCGAGCACTACATCTCGCGCGGCCGCGCCGAGTACCTGAAGATGCTGCGGATGGCCGCGGGCGGCGGCCTCGTCACCGTCGCGACCGTGTGCGTGAAGTTCGCGATCACGGGCGCGCACCTGCAGTCGATGCTCGAAGGGCTGCTCGCGGGCATCAACTACGCGGCCAGCTTCATGCTGATGCACTTCCTGCACTTCACGCTCGCGACCAAGCAGCCCGCGATGACCGCGCCGACGCTCGCGCGCGAGCTCGACGACACCGGCCACGAGGAAGGCGTGAAGGCGTTCGTCGCGTCGGTGATCGCGCTGATCCGCACGCAGGCGGCCGCGATTTCCGGCAACGTGCTGGTCGTGCTGCCGGTGTGCCTGCTCGTGCAGCTGTTCGCGAGCAACGTGCTGCACGCGAACCTGATCTCGCCGGAGAAGGCGCACGCGACGCTGCATTCGTTCTCGCTGCTCGGCCCGACGCCGTTCTACGCCGCGCTCACCGGCGTGCTGCTGTGGGCGTCGAGCCTGCTCGCCGGCTGGGCCGACAACTGGTTCGTGCTGCACCGGGTCGGCGACGCGCTCGCGTACAACCGCCGGCTGCGCCTGACGCTCGGCGCGGCCGGCGCCGCGAAGCTCGCGCACTTCTGCCGGTCGAACGTCGCCGGCGTGGTCGCGAACGTCGGCCTCGGCCTGATGCTCGGCCTGATCCCGGCGATCGTCACCGTGTTCATGTTCCCGTTCGAGGTGCGGCACGTGACGCTGTCGGCCGGCTCGATCGGGATCGCGCTCGGCGTGCTGGGCAAGGGTGCGCTCAGTACGCCCGAACTGTGGTGGGCCGGCGCCGGCGTGCTGAGCATGGCGATCCTCAACGTGCTCGTGAGCTTCGCGCTCGCGTTCACGATGGCCGTGCGCTCGCGCAGCCTGCGCCCGACCAAGGTGCGCGCGCTCGTCGCGGCGATCGTCCGCACGGTGCTGTCGAATCCGCTCGCGCTGTTCTGGCCGGCGGGCAACCCCGCCGCGCGCGCCGGCCAGCCGGGCGCGCACTGACCTGCGGCGGGGTGCGAGGCGGCCGGGCGCCGCCGCGCCGCCCTTCCGGCGCGCACCTATGACCGTCGCGCCGGCGCCACCGCGCCGAAACGCCGGCCCCGGTCGTCCGCGCCGCGTACAATAGTGGACTTTTGCACGTCCTCACCCGCCTTATGTCCTCGCCCACCCTGTTCGAATTCTTCGCCCCCTGCCCGCGCGGCCTCGAAGCGGCGCTTGCCGCCGAGCTGGCCGAAATCGCCGGCCGCCACCTGAACGGCGCGCCGTTCACCGCGGGCGCGCAGGTGCCGGGCGGCGTCCATTTCAGCGGCGGCTGGGCCGCCGGCATGGCCGCGAACCTCCATTCGCGGATCGCGAGCCGCATTCTGCTGAAGATCGCGCACGGCCCGTACCGCAACGAGCAGGACGTCTACGCGCTCACGCTCGAGCAGCCGTGGGAGCGCTGGTTCGCGTCGACGCAGACGCTGCGCATCGACATCACCGCGATCAAGTCGCCGCTGAAGAGCCTCGAATTCACGACGCTGCGCGTGAAGGATGCGATCTGCGACCGGATGCGCGAGAAAACCGGCGCGCGCCCGAGCATCGACACCGGTGCGCCGGACGTGCGCGTGTTCGCGTTCCTGACGGCCAACGAATGCACGCTGTACCTCGACACATCGGGCGAGCCGCTGTTCAAGCGCGGCTGGCGTCTCGACAAGGGGGCGGCGCCGCTGCGCGAGAACCTCGCGGCCGGCATCCTGCGCCTGACGGGCTGGACGCCCGGCACCGCGCTGTACGACCCGATGTGTGGCAGCGGCACGTTCCTCGCGGAAGCCGCGCAGATCGCGCTCGGCGTGGCGCCCGGCGTCGAGCGCCGGTTCGGCTTCGAAAAGCTCAAGCAGTACGACATCACCGCGTGGCAGGGGCTGAAGGTCCCGGCGCTCGACGCGAAGCGCGCGGCGCGCGCCAGGCGCGGCGAAGCGCTCGGCGTCTACGGCAGCGACATTTCCGGCGACATGCTCGAGAAGGCGCGCGCGAACCTCGAACGCGCGGGCGTGCCGTCGGTGTGGCTCAAGCAGGTCGACGCGCGCGGGATGACGCCGCCGTCCGACGGGCCGGGCATCCTCCTCGCGAACCCGCCGTACGGCGAGCGGATCGAAGTGCGCGGCCGCAGCGCCCGCGGCGAGGTGCGCGAAACCGGCCGCAACCGCGGCAACGACGACGCATTCCGCCGCACGCACACCGACGCGCCGGACAGCGAGTTCTTCAACGCGCTTGGCGATGCGCTGAAGCAGCGCTTCACGGGCTGGCAGGCGTTCCTGCTGACGTCCGACCGTTCGCTGCCGGGCCAGTTGCGCCTGCGCGAATCGGCCAAGACGCCGTTGTTCAACGGCGCGCTCGAATGCCGGTTGTTCCGCTTCGACCTGATCGCCGGCAGCGTGAAGGCGCGCCCGGCGGCCGCGGAAGGCGACGCGTAAGCCAGCCGTCCGCTGTCACGAGTAACGACGTCCGGGGGCCGCCATCGCGGCCCCTGTGCTTTTGCGCGACCGGTCAGTGCTTCGACTTCGACCAGCGCGCCATCGTGAACGGCAGCGCCTGCCCGGTCTCGAGCAGCGTCTTCAGGCTCGACAGCACGACCGGCCAGCCGCCGCGAATCCCGCGATCCATCTCCGAACCGGGCACCAGCCCGTCGTGCGTGACGGTCAGTTTCACGACGCCCTCGTACGGCTCGACCAGATAGGTCACGCGCGATTCCTCGCCCTCTCCCGACGGCGTGCGCCACGTGACGACCAGCCGGCGCGGCGGATCGTTCTCGACCACTTCGCCGACGATGTCGACCCGCGACGGATCGTCGTAGTCCTGATGTTCCCAGCGCGACCCCGGCCGCCAGTCGGGCGACGCGTTGCGATGCCGCACCCAGTAGTCCTTCGTCAGCTCGGCGTTGGTCAGCGCATCGAACACGCGCTCGGGCGTGGCCGCGATGAAGGTCACGTACACAAAGGCGGGATTACCCATCGTCATCTCCTGTGTCGCGGGGCGCTTCCAGCCCGCGCTTGAGATCCGCCAGCGCCTGCAGGCGCTGACGCTCGAACTTGCCGATCCAGCGTTCCGCGATGTCATGGATCGGCACCGGATTCAGGTAGTGCAGCTTCTCCCGGCCGCGCCACGTCGTCGCGACCAGATTCGCGGCCTCGAGCAGCGCAAGGTGCTTGCTGACGGCCTGCCGGCTCATCGCGAGCCCGTCGCACAGCTCGGACAGCGTCTGGCCGTTTTTCGCATGCAGCAGGTCGAGCAACTGACGGCGCGTGGCGTCGGCCAGCGCCTTGAAAACGAGGTCCATGCCGCTCCCGGGTCGATGACCTCATTATGCAACCAAATGGTTGCATGTCAAGGGTGACAACTCTACTGACAATACGGTGTCAGCAGCCCGCGATCACACTGCAATCCCGGCGCAATGCAGGCTGGTTTCCACACCGAATCCGCATAACAACGCAAACAACGCAACAAGGAGCTCGTCATGACGTCAGCAACCGCTACTGCCACCCTGGAACGCGCGATCGCCTGGTTCGACATTCCGTCCCTCGATTTCGACCGCGCGATCCGCTTTTACGAAACCGTGCTGCAAACCACGTTGCAGCGCGAAATCATCGGCGGCGTGCCGATGGCGACCTTCGATCGCGACGCGTCGAGCACAGGCGGCAGCATCGTGTTCGATCCGCAGCAGATGAAGCCGAGCGCGAACGGCGTGCTCGTCTACCTGAACGCCGGCGAATCGGTCGTCGCGGCACTCGAACGCGCGAAGCGCGCGGGCGGCGTCGTGCAGGGCTCGGTCGTCGAGCTGCCGAACAACTACGGCTACGTCGGCTACCTGATCGACACGGAAGGCAACCGCGTCGGCCTGCACGCGCCGAAATGCCACTGAGCGCGGCGCTCAGCGGGCCGGCGCGGCGCTATCATCGCGAAGTCCCCGTAGCCAGAGGAATCGAGGTGCTGTCATGACCCGCCGTGCCGACCGCCTGTTCCAGATCGCCGAGCTGTTGCGCGGGCGTCGCCTCACGACCGCGCAGCAACTGGCCGACTGGCTGTCGGTGTCGCCGCGCACGGTCTATCGCGACGTGCGCGACCTGCAACTGTCAGGGGTCCCGATCGAAGGCGAGGCCGGCATCGGCTACCGGCTGAACCGCAACGCGAGCCTGCCGCCGCTCACGTTCACGGCCGAGGAGCTGGCGGCGCTCGCCACCGGCGCGCGCATGCTCGAGACCTGGGGCGGGGCGCGTTTCGCGAGCGGCGCACGCTCGGCGCTCGCGAAGATCGCGTCGGCGATGCCGGCCGACAAGCGCACGGCGCTCGACCGCCTGCCCGTGTTCGCGCCGTCGTTCCACATCGACGAGACGTTTTGCGCGAAGGTCGACGCGATCCACCAGGCGATCGACACGCGCCACATCGTCAGCTTCGACTATCGCGACCGGCTCGGCGCGCATTCGCAGCGCCGCGTATGGCCGCTCGGGCTCGTCTACTGGGGCGGGCGCTGGACGATCGGCGCGTGGTGCGAGCTGCGCGACGATTTCCGCACCTTCGACATCGCGCGGATGGGCGACATCACCGTGCACGAGCAGTTTCCGGACATGGAAGGCCGGCGGATCGCCGACTACATGCGGATCGCGGAAGCGCCGATGCGCTGACGCGACGCGGCGGCGCGCACCCGCCGCCGCCCTTCGTTTTCCGCGCGCCGTGTGGCGCCCACCTCCGCTTTCGCTACCCGCCGAATACCACGGGCCGCTTCGGCCGCTCGTCGACGTGCAGCGAAAACACGTCCGCACGCGCATAGTGGCCGGCGACGTCGAAGTCGTAGCGCGCCTTCACGAGCTCGTCGGTGTCGATACGGGCGGTGACGAGCCCGGCCTCGCCGATCAGCGGCTCCGTCAACGGGTCGCCGAGCGGCCCGACGATCACGCTGCCGCCGCGGATCAGCGGCCGCTCGGGGTCCCAGCCCGGCACGTCGATGCCGAGCGCGCGCGGCGACGGCTGCACCTGGCACGCGCTCACGACGAAGCAACGCCCTTCGTGCGCGATGTGCCGCATCGAGCTTTGCCACACGTCGCGCTCGTCGACGGTCGGCGCGCACCAGATCTGCACGCCTTTCGCGTACATCGCGCAGCGCAGCAGCGGCATGTGGTTCTCCCAGCAGATCGCGGCGCCCGCGCGGCCCGCGGCCGTCTCGACGACGGGCAGCGTCGAGCCGTCGCCCTGCCCCCAGATCAGCCGCTCGGTGCCGGTCGGCATCAGCTTGCGGTGCTTCGCGACGAGCCCGTCGCGCGGATCGAAGAACAGCGCCGTGCAGTACAGCGTGCTGCCGCCGCGCTCGATCACGCCGACCACGAGGCTCGCGCCGGTGCGCTGCGACAGCGCGGCCAGCTCGTCGGTTTCGGGCCCCGGTACGTCGATCGCCTGCGCGGCGTAGCGCGCATACGCATCGCGCCCTTCGGGCAGCCGGTAGCCGAGCCGCGTGCCGAAGATTTCGCCTTTCGGATAGCCGCCGAGCACGGCCTCGGGCAGCACGACCAGCGACGCGCCGCTGTCGCGGATCGCGGTTTCGTAGCCGAGGATCGTGTCGAGCGTGGCGCGCGTGCCGGCGGGCGATGCGCCGATCTGCAGCGCGGCGATGACTGACGTGGACATGAAGGCGTCTCCGGTGAATGCGGTGAATGCGGTGAATGCGGTGAATGGGATGACGCCATCTTTGTCGATATCATTTCATCGATCAAATCGATACAACGATAACTGACATGAATACAGATGATATCGCCAGCCTGGACCTGAACCTGCTGAAGGTGTTCGAGGCGCTGTACGAGGAAGGCGGCGCGAGCCGCGCGGCGCTGCGGCTCGATCTCACGCAGTCGGCGGTCAGCGCGGCACTCGGGCGGCTGCGCGTGATCTACGCCGATCCGCTGTTCGTGCGCACCGGCCGCGGGCTCGCGCCGACGCCGCGCGCGGACGAACTGAAGCCGATCCTGTCCGACGCGCTCGACCGCTGCCGCGAAAGCCTCGCGATCGCGGCCGACGGCGGCGAGCGCGTTGGCCGCACGATCTCGATCGGGCTGTCCGACGATTTCGAGATCGCGCTCGGCCGCGCGCTGATCGATGCGGTCACGCACGAAGCCGCCGGCATCCGGTTGATCTTCCGGCAGACCCACAGCGGCATCGCCGGCGACGCGCTGCTGCGGCACGGCGTCGATCTCGCGATCGCGTCGGGGGGATTCTCGGCGAACGGCCTCAGCAGGCACGCGGTCGCCACCGGCGGCTATGCGTGCCTGATCGATCCGGCCGGCCGCGCACGGACACCGCGCACGCTGACGCTCGCCGAGTTCCTGCGGCGCGACCACCTGCTCGTGTCGTCGGGCGGCGTGATTGGCATCGTCGACGAGGCGCTGGCCGCGCTCGGCCACAAGCGGCGCGTCGCGGCGTCGACCACGCATTTCGCCGCGCTGCCGTACCTGCTCGCCGGCTCCGACGCGGTCGCGACGATTCCCGCGCATGCGGCGCGTGCGATCGCGCAGGCGACTTCGCTGCGCGCGCTCGCGTGCCCGGTCGACCTGCCGCGCTATCCGGTCGAAATCGGCTGGCGCACGAGCACGCAGCGCGACCCGGCGATCGTGCGCGTACGCGACGCGATCGCCGCCTGCGTCGCACGCCTCGTCACACCATGAAAAAGACCCGGCCGGCTTGCACCGGTCGGGCCTGTCCGGAGGCGCGACGTCCGCGCATCGAAGCGGGCGCCGCGTAGCCGGGGCGGGCGTTACTCGACGGCCTTCACCATGTCCTCGATGACCTTCTTCGCATCGCCGAACACCATCATCGTCTTGTCCATGTAGAACAGGTCGTTGTCGAGGCCCGCGTAGCCGGCCGCCATCGAGCGCTTGTTGACGATCACCGTGCGCGCCTTGTACGCCTCGATGATCGGCATCCCCGCGATCGGCGATTTCGGATCGTTCTTCGCGGCCGGGTTCACGACGTCGTTCGCGCCGAGCACGAGCACCACGTCCACCTGGCCGAATTCGCCGTTGATGTCCTCCATCTCGTGCACGATCTCGTACGGCACTTCCGCTTCCGCGAGCAGCACGTTCATGTGCCCCGGCATCCGCCCGGCAACCGGGTGAATCGCGTACTTCACGTCGATGCCCTTCTCGACCAGCTTGTCGGTCAGCTCCTTCAGCGCGTGCTGCGCGCGGGCGACGGCGAGCCCGTAACCCGGCACGATCACGACCGATTCCGCGTTGCCGAGCATGAACGCCGCGTCGTCGGCCGAACCCGACTTCACCGGCCGCTGCTCCTGCGCGCCCGCCGCGCCACCGGCCGCCGCTTCGCCGCCGAACCCGCCGAGGATCACGTTGAAGAACGAGCGGTTCATCGCGTGGCACATGATGTACGACAGGATCGCGCCCGACGAGCCGACCAGCGAACCGGCGATGATCAGCATCGCGTTGTTCAGCGAGAAGCCGATGCCGGCCGCCGCCCAGCCCGAGTACGAGTTCAGCATCGACACGACCACCGGCATGTCCGCGCCGCCGATCGGGATGATGATCAGCACGCCGAGCACGAACGCGATCGCCGTCATGATGATGAACGGCAGCCACGCCTGCGTGATGAAGAACAGGATGCCGAAGCCGAGCATCGCGATCGCGAGCATCAGGTTGATCAGGTGCTGGCCGGCATACACGACCGGCGCGCCCTGGAACAGCCGGAACTTGTACTTGCCCGACAGCTTGCCGAACGCGATCACCGAACCGGAGAACGTGATCGCGCCGACGAACGTGCCGATGAACAGCTCGACGCGGTTGCCGTACGGGATGAAACTCGACGACACCGCGTCCTGCGGCACGAGCCCGAACGCTTCCGGCTCCGACACCACCGCGTACGCGATGCACACGGCCGCGAGACCGATCAGCGAGTGCATCGCCGCGACGAGTTCCGGCATCTTGGTCATCTCGACGCGCGCGGCGACAAATGCGCCGACGCCCCCGCCGACGATCAGCGCGCCGAGCACGAGCGCGAGGCCGAGCGGCAGGTTCGCGCCGAGCCACGCGGCCTGCTTGACGATCAGCGCGATCGTCGTGAGGATCGCGATGGCCATCCCGACCATCCCGAACAGGTTGCCGCGCCGCGCGCTCTTCGGGTTCGACAGGCCCTTCAGCGCCTGGATGAAGCACACCGACGCGACGAGGTACAGCAGCGTAACGACGTTCATGCTCATCGCGCGCCCTCCTTGCCGCCCTCGACACGCTTGGGCTCCTTCTTGCGGAACATCTCGAGCATGCGCCTCGTCACGAGAAAGCCGCCGAACACGTTGACGGCCGCGAGCGCGACCGCGAGCGTGCCGAAGAACTTGCCGGTCGCGCCGACGGTGAGCGCGGCCGCGAGCATCGCGCCGACGATCACGATCGCCGAGATCGCGTTGGTCACGGCCATCAGCGGCGTATGCAGCGCCGGCGTGACGTTCCAGACGACGTGGTAGCCGACGTACACCGCCAGCACGAAGATGATCACGTTGATCACCGTGTGATTGATGACTTCCATGGTCTCCTCCGTTATTTGCGCGCGAGCTCGCCGTCGCGGCACAGCAGCGTCGCGGCGACGATGTCGTCGGTCAGGTCGATGTTCAGCGTGCCTTCCTTCGTGACGATCAGCTTCATGAAGTCCAGCAGGTTGCGCGCGTACAGCGCCGACGCGTCCGACGCGACCATCGATGCGAGGTTCGTGTAGCCGGCGATCGTCACGCCGTGGTGCACGATCACCTGGTCGGCGACGGTCAGCGGGCAGTTGCCGCCCTTGCGGCCGTCGATTTCCGGGCCGCGGCCGGCCGCGAGATCGACGAGCACCGAGCCGGGCTTCATCGACTGCGCGGTGTCGACCGAGATCAGCGTCGGCGCCGGACGCCCGGGAATCAATGCGGTGGTGATCACGATGTCGGCCTGCTTCGCGCGCTCGTGCACGAGCGCGGCCTGGCGGCCGAGCCATGACGGCGGCATCGGGCGCGCATAGCCGCCGACGCCCTGCGCGGCTTCGCGCTCTTCGTCGGTTTCGAACGGGACGTCGAGGAATTTCGCGCCGAGCGACTCGATCTGCTCCTTCACGGCCGGCCGCACGTCGGACGCCTCGATCACCGCGCCCAGCCGCTTCGCGGTCGCGATCGCCTGCAGGCCCGCGACGCCCGCGCCGAGAATCAGCACGCGCGCCGCCTTCACGGTGCCCGCGGCCGTCATCAGCATCGGCATGAAGCGCGGATACAGCGATGCGGCCACCAGCACGGCCTTGTAGCCGGCGATGTTCGCCTGCGACGACAGCACGTCGAGACTCTGCGCACGCGTGGTGCGCGGCGCAGCCTCGAGCGCGAAACCGGTCACGCCGGCCGCGGCGAGTTTCGCCGCCTGCTCGCCGTTGAACGGCTCGAGCATGCCGACCAGCACGGCGCCGCGCTTGAGCAACGGCAGTTCGGCGTCGGTGGGCGCCTGGACCTTCAGCACGAGGTCGGCGGCAAAAGCGGCCGACTGGTCGGTCAATTCGGCACCGGCGGCCACATAGGCTTCATCGGGATAGCTGGCTGCGCTGCCGGCCCCTTTCGCGATACTGACGCGATGGCCGGCCGCCGCGTATTTCTTCACGGTTTCCGGCGTCGCAGCCACACGCGCCTCGTTGGCCCGCGTTTCAGCAGGCACTCCAATATGCATCGTCAGTTCCTCCAGTCATTGTCAGTATTTCTTTTCTTGCGATTTTTACTGCGCAACGAGCCGGACAGGCTGACTTACCGGCTCACGAGCAACGGCTTTCACGCTGCACTTTAACCGAAAGCGATGGCCCCGCCAGCACTTTCCGCACGACCGTGCTCGAATGCGACATGCGCTTGCCCCGTGCCGTCACGCATCCCCGGCACGGACGATCTGCCGGGGTCGGATTCGTCTAACCAGACGGCCGGCAGCGTTCGGGCGCAACCGGTAAAATGCCGAACCATGAAACCCGAACTCTGGACCCCGCATGTGACGGTCGCCGCGCTCGTCGAGCGCGCCGGCCGCTTTCTCGTGATCGAGGAAGAAACCTCGACGGGCCTGCGCATCAACCAGCCGGCCGGTCATCTTGAAGCCGGCGAAACGCTGGCCGACGCCGTGATCCGCGAAACGCTCGAGGAAACCGCGCACCCGTTCACGCCCGACGCGCTCGTCGGCGTCTATCTCGCGCACTACGAGCGCCCCGGCAGCGCCGGCGCGACCTACCTGCGCTTCACGTTCTGCGGCACGGCCGGCGAGCCGATCGCGGGCCATGTGCTCGACGACGGCATCGTGCGCACGCTGTGGATGACGGCCGACGAGCTGCGCGCGTGCAGCGAGCGCCATCGTTCGCCCGCGGTGATGCGCTGCGTCGACGACTATCTCGCCGGGCGGCGCATCCCGCTCGATTTCGTGCACACGCATTCGGTCGCCCCGCGCCCCGAGGCATTCGAACGTCAGGCGGTCAGCAAATGAGCAAGCGCCGTGTAGTGGTGGGCATGTCGGGCGGCGTCGATTCGTCGGTGACCGCGTGGCTGCTGAAGGAACAGGGCTACGACGTGGTCGGCCTGTTCATGAAGAACTGGGAAGACGACGACGACGGCGAGTACTGCTCGACGCGCCAGGACTGGATCGACGTCGTGTCGGTGGCCGACCTGATCGGCATCGACGTGGAAGCCGTCAACTTCGCCGCGGAATACAAGGACCGCGTATTCGCCGAGTTCCTGCGCGAATACTCGGCCGGCCGCACGCCGAACCCCGACGTGCTGTGCAATGCCGAGATCAAGTTCAAGGCATTCCTCGACCACGCGATGTCGCTCGACGCGGAAATGATCGCTACCGGTCACTACGCACGCGTGCGCGAACGCGACGGGCGTTTCGAACTGCTGAAGGCTTTCGATCATACGAAAGACCAGTCGTACTTCCTGCACCGGCTGAACCAGGCGCAACTGTCGAAGACGATGTTCCCGCTCGGCGAGATCCCGAAGACGAAGGTGCGCGAGATCGCCGCGCAGATCGGGCTGCCGAATGCGAAGAAGAAGGATTCGACCGGCATCTGCTTCATCGGCGAACGGCCGTTCCGCGATTTCCTGAATCGCTACCTGCCGACCAAGCCGGGCCCGATGAAGACGCCCGACGGCAAGGTGGTCGGCGAGCACATCGGCCTCGCGTTCTATACGTTCGGCCAGCGCAAGGGCATCGGCCTCGGCGGCAGCAAGAGCGGCAGCGGCGAGCCGTGGTTCGTCGCCGCGAAGGACATCGCGTCGAACACGCTGTACGTCGTGCAGGGCCACGATCATCCGTGGCTGCTGTCGCGCGAGCTCGTCGCCGGCAACGTGAGCTGGGTCGCCGGCGAGCCGCCGGCCGACGGCTTCGCGTGCGGCGCGAAGACGCGCTACCGGCAGGCCGACGCGGCGTGCGTATTCGGGCGGGCCGCGACAGGCGCCGAGGCCGCCGGCCCGGCAGGCGAAGCGCGCTTCTCGCTCGCGTTCGACGACGCGCAGTGGGCCGTCACGCCCGGCCAGTCGGCCGTGCTGTACGACGGCGAGATCTGCCTCGGCGGCGGCATCATCGAATCCGCGGCCACCGGCCAGCCCGGTCAGGCCACGTCGGCGGGCCACGCGCCGGCACTCGCCGAAGCACGCTGACATCCATTCGGTTTAGACTTGCGGCACGTCGCGCCCGGCGGAACACGATTCCGCCGCGGCCGGCGCGCCGCCGCGCAGCGTACGCATGGCGGTATTTCAAGATTCTTACGGAGTCCCCATGCTTTCAAGACGCTACCTCGCGATGTGGTGTGCTGTCCTGCTGCTCATCGCCGCGGCCGCACTCGCGTCGATCCACGTGCTTTCGTGGCTGTGGATCATCCTCCCCGTCGCCCTCGTCGCGCTCGGCCTGTACGACCTGAACCAGGACCGCCACGCGATCCTGCGGAACTACCCGCTCTGGGGCCACTTCCGCTTCCTGTTCGAATTCATCCGACCTGAAATCCGCCAGTACTTCGTCGAGGACGACACCGACGAGAAACCGTTCTCGCGTGCGCAGCGCAGCCTCGTCTACCAGCGCGCGAAGAACGTCGCCGACAACCGCCCGTACGGCACCGAGCTGAACGTGAAGGCCGTCGCGCACGAATGGATCAGCCATTCGCTCGCGCCGACGAAGCTGCCGAACCACGATTTCCGCATCCGCGTCGGCGCGAGTCGCGCGCAACCGTACGACATTTCGATCTTCAACATCTCGGCGATGAGCTTCGGCTCGCTGTCCGCGAACGCGATCCGCTCGCTGAACCTCGGCGCGAAGAAAGGCGGCTTCGCGCACGACACCGGCGAAGGCTCGCTGTCGAAGTACCACCGCGAGCACGGCGGCGACATCATCTGGGAAATCGCGTCCGGCTACTTCGGCTGCCGCAACGACGACGGCACGTTCAATCCGGACAAGTTCGCGAAGCAGGCCGCCGATCCGCAGGTCAAGATGATCGAGGTGAAGCTGTCGCAGGGCGCGAAGCCCGGTCACGGCGGCGTGCTGCCGGCCGCGAAGATCACGCCCGAGATCGCCGAGACGCGCGGCGTGCCGATGGGCAAGGACTGCATCTCGCCCGCGACGCATTCGGAATTCTCGACGCCGCGCGGACTGCTCGAATTCGTCGAGCGGCTGCGCACGCTGTCCGGCGGCAAGCCGACCGGCTTCAAGCTGTGCATCGGCCATCCGTGGGAATTCTTCGGGATCGCCAAGGCGATGCTCGAAACCGGCATCGTGCCCGACTTCATCGTCGTCGACGGCGCGGAAGGCGGCACCGGCGCGGCGCCGCTCGAATTCACCGACCACGTCGGCGTGCCGCTGCAGGAAGGGCTGCTGCTCGTGCACAACACGCTCGTCGGAATCGGCGTGCGCGATCGCGTGAAGCTCGGCGCGAGCGGCAAGATCATCACCGCGTTCGACATCGCGCGCACGCTCGCGATCGGCGCGGACTGGGTGAACTCGGCGCGCGGCTTCATGTTCGCGGTCGGCTGCATCCAGGCGCAGCACTGCCACACCGACCGCTGCCCGACCGGCGTCGCGACGCAGGACCCGGTGCGCCAGCGCGCGCTCGTCGTGCCCGACAAGGCCGAGCGCGTGTACAACTTCCACCGCAACACGCTGCATGCGCTGCAGGAACTCGTGCAGGCGGCCGGACTCGCCCATCCGTCCGAGCTGCGCGCGCATCACATCGTGCAGCGGGTCGCGCCGCACGAGGTGCGATTGATGTCGCAACTGCTGAAGTACCTGAAGCCCGGTGCGCTGCTCGACGGCCAGACCTGCGGCTTCTCGCTGTACGACAAGTGGTGGCCGATCGCGCGCAGCGATTCGTTCACGCTCGGCGAAGCCGTGTACGCATCGATCGAGTGACGCGCGCGGCCGCTCCGCTGCGGCGGCCCACGCGACAAAAAGAAAAGCGCCCCGCGGGGCGCTTTTCTTTCGTCTGCCGAATGCGCGCGGGCCGGGCCGCGGCTCAGTTCTGCGGCAGCGTATCGGCGAACGACGGTCGCTGCTGCAGCTTCACGAAGTGCTTGTCGAGGTTCGGGTGGCGATCGCGCCAGTTAAGCTCGGGCATCCGGAAGTCGAGGTAGCCGAGCGCGCAGCCGAGTGCGATGTCGGCGAGCGTGTAATGATTACCGACGCACCACGTCTTGCCGCCGAGCCCCTGCGACATCGCGACGAGCGCATCGTCGATCTTGCGTTGCTGGCGCGCGATCCAGCTTGGGCTGCGCTGCCCTTCTTCGCGCAGCGTGTGTTCGAGACGGATCGCGACCGCCGCGTCGAGCACGCCGTCGCCCAGTGCTTCCCAGCAGCGCACTTCCACGCGCTCGCGGCCCGACGGCGGAATCAGCTTGCCGACCGGCGACAGCGTATCGACGTATTCGCAGATCACGCGGGAATCGAACACCGCGGCACCATCCTCCATCACGAGGCACGGGACCTTGCCGAGCGGATTCGAAGCATGAATATCCGTCTCCGGCGCCCACACGTTCTCGAGCTCCAGCTTGTAGTCGATCTTCTTTTCAGCAAGCACGATCCGCGCCTTTCGGACGTACGGGCTGCTGAGCGAACCGATTAATTTCATCATCTGCCTTTTTAAGGGAACCGCCGAGAGTATACGTTGTCGTCGATCATAACCGGCCGGTGCAGCCGGGTAGAAAATCGCCCGTCCGGCCTGTGGATGGTTTGCAACAGCGGCCGCGCGGGCCCAGTCGGTGCGGCTTCCGGCCCCACTCTCACGCACGGCGTCACGCGGCGCTACAATCGCACGAATGAACGCGCCCCTCGATACCGCCATCGCCGTCGACGTCTACCGCCAGCGCCGTGAACGCGTGCTTGCCGCACTGCGTGCCGCGGGCGGCGGCGTCGCCATCGTCCCCACCGCGCCGGAAATGCTGCGCAACCGCGATACGGCCTACCCGTACCGGTTCGACAGCTACTTCCATTACCTGACGGGCTTCACCGAGCCGGATGCCGTGCTCGTGCTGAACGCGGCCGCGCCGCACGGCGCGCCGGAATCGATCCTGTTCTGCCGCGCCAAGAACGTCGACCGCGAGATCTGGGAAGGCTTCCACTACGGGCCCGAGGCCGCGCGCGACGCGTTCGGCTTCGACGTGGCGTTCGCGGTCGACGTGATCGACACCGAGATGCCGCGCCTGCTCGCCGATGCGGGCACCGTCCACTACCGGTTCGGCGCATCGGCCGACTTCGAGCGCCAGCTCGCCGGCTGGCTCGACGCGGTGCGCGCGCAGGCACGCGCGGGCGTCGCCGCGCCGGACGCGCTGCTCGATCTCACGCCGCTGCTCGACGACATGCGGCTCGTGAAGGACGAACACGAACTCGCGATCATGATGCGCGCCGCGCACATCTCCGCGCTCGCGCATCGCCGCGCGATGCAGGTGTGCCGCCCCGGCATCCGCGAATACGAGCTCGAGGCCGAGCTGCTGTACCTGTTCCGCAAGCACGGCGCGCAGGCGCCCGCGTACGGCTCGATCGTCGCGGCCGGCGCGAACGCGTGCGTGCTGCACTACCCGGCCGGCAACGCGGCCGCGCGGGACGGCGACCTGATCCTGATCGACGCCGCCTGCGAACTCGACGGCTATGCATCCGACATCACCCGCACGTTCCCGGCGAACGGGCGCTTCTCGCCCGCGCAGCGCACGCTGTACGACATCGTGCTCGCCGCGCAGCAGGCCGCGATCGACGCGACGCGCGCGGGCGTGCCGTTCGAGGCGCCGCACGACGCGGCCGTACGCGTGCTCGCCCAGGGGCTGCTCGACACCGGCATCATCCCGAAAACGCGCTTCTCGAACGTCGACGACGTGATCGCCGAGCGTGCGTACACGCGCTTCTACATGCACCGCACCGGCCACTGGCTCGGCATGGACGTGCACGATTGCGGCGACTACCGCGAGCGGCTCGCCGCGCGCGACGCCAACGGCGCGCTGCCGTGGCGCACGCTGAAGCCCGGCATGACGCTCACCGTCGAGCCCGGCCTGTATGTGCGCGCGGCCGACGACGTGCCGCCCGAGTACTGGAACATCGGCATCCGCATCGAGGACGACGCGATCGTGCGCGAACACGGCTGCGAACTGATCACGCGCGGCGTGCCGGTCGCGGCCGACGAGATCGAGGCGCTGATGCGCGCGGACGCATGACCGGCCGCCGACCGTACCCTCCGTTTCACGAATCAAGATGACGACCGCTTCCTCCCCGGCCACGCCGGACTACGACCTCGCCATCGTCGGCGCGGGCCCCGTCGGGCTCGCGCTCGCCGGCTGGCTCGCCCGCCGCAGCGCGACGCAGCACGCGTCGATCGCGCTGATCGATGCGCGCGAACCGGCCGCGAGCGCGAACGACCCGCGCGCGATCGCCGTGTCGCACGGCAGCCGCGTGCTGCTCGATACGCTCGCATGGCCCGCCGACGCCACGCCGATCGAACATATCCACGTGTCGCAGCGCGGCCATTTCGGCCGCACGCTGATCGACCGCGACGAACACGCGCTCGCGGCGCTCGGCTACGTGGTGCGCTACGGCTCGATCGTGCAGGCGCTCGCGGGCGCCGTACGCGGCATGCGCGTCGACTGGCTCACGTCGACCACCGCGCACACGCCGCAGCAGGATGCCGACGGCGTCACGCTGACGCTCGACGGCCCGCAAGGCGAACGCACGCTGCGTGCGCGCATCGTCATCAACGCCGAAGGCGGGCTGTTCCACCAGCAGCAGGCCGATACGGGCAAGCATCGCCGCGACTACGGCCAGACCGCGCTCGTCGGCACGGTCACGGTATCGGCGCCGCGCCCGAACGTCGCGTGGGAACGCTTCACGCACGAAGGCCCGCTCGCACTGCTGCCGCTGGGCGGGCCGCGTCAGGCCGACTACTCGCTCGTCTGGTGCTGTACGCCCGACGAAGCGGCGCGACGGGCCGCGCTGCCCGACGATGCATTCCTGCGCGAGCTCGGCAGCGTGTTCGGCGAACGCATGGGCGAATTCGTCGCGATCGCCGGGCGCGCGTCGTTCCCGCTCGGCCTGAACGCCGCGCAGACGCTCGTCAACGGCCGCATCGCGATCGTCGGCAATGCCGCGCAAACGCTGCATCCGGTGGCAGGCCAGGGGCTCAACCTCGGCCTGCGCGATGCACACACGCTCGTCGACACACTGTCCGCACAAGGCTTCGAAGCGACCGCGCTCGCGACCTTCAACGCGCGCCGCGCGCTCGACCGGCGCTTCACGATCGGCGCGACCGACACGCTGGCGCGCCTGTTCACGATCGATGCGGGCCCGCTGCCGCTGCTGCGTGGCGCGGCGCTCACCGCGCTCGAATTCGTGCCGCCGCTCAAGAAGGCGATCGCACGCCAGATGATGTTCGGCCAGCGCAACTGACACGCGGCGCGCCGCACCGCCTCTCCAGGCAAACCGGGTCAAATCGGCGGGGCATGGGAATACGGTAAAATGCCCGTTTTCCGTCTTCCCTTCCCCTGCCCGCGCGTGCCGCGGGCGGCGCCATTGCGATGCCCGTTATCGGCCCTCACGTATTGCGTAACAACCTGTTCGTCGCCCCGATGGCCGGGGTGACGGATCGTCCGTTCCGCCAGCTGTGCAAACGGCTGGGGGCCGGTTACGCCGTGTCCGAGATGGTCGCGTCGAACGCGCAGCTGTGGAAAAGCGCGAAGACGATGCGGCGCGCGAACCACGAAGGCGAAGTCGAGCCGATCGCGGTGCAGATCGCCGGCGCCGATCCGGCGATGATGGCCGAAGCGGCCCGCTACAACGTCGACAACGGCGCGCAGATCATCGACATCAACATGGGCTGCCCGGCGAAGAAGGTCTGCAACGTCGCGGCCGGCTCCGCGCTGCTGCAGAACGAGCCGCTCGTGCAGCGGATCGTCGAGGCGGTCGTCGCGGCGGTCGGTACCGGGCCCGATGCGGTGCCCGTCACGTTGAAGATCCGCACCGGCTGGGACCGCGAGCACAAGAACGCGATCACGGTCGCGCGCCTGGCCGAGGCGGCCGGCATCTCGATGCTGACCGTGCACGGCCGCACGCGCGCCGACCTGTACCGGGGCGACGCCGAGTACGACACGATCGCGGCCGTGAAGGCGGCCGTGCGGATTCCGGTCGTCGCGAACGGCGACATCACGTCGCCCGCCAAGGCGAAGGCCGTGCTCGATGCAACCGGCGCCGACGCGCTGATGATCGGTCGCGCCGCGCAAGGCCGGCCGTGGCTGTTCCGCGAAATCGATCATTTCCTGCAAACCGGCGAGCTGCTGCCCCCGCCGCGGATCGACGAGATCCAGCACGTGATGAACGAACACCTGGAAGACCACTACGCTTTCTATGGCGAATTCACCGGCGTCCGTACTGCGCGCAAGCACATCGGCTGGTACACTCGCGGCCTTTCCGGTGCCAACGGGTTCCGGCACCGAATGAACACGCTCGATTCCACCCGCGAGCAACTCGCCGCCGTCAATGCATTCTTCGAGGCGCAAAAGGCGCTGTCGGACCACCTCGTCTACGTCGACGACGAAGAGGAAAACGGCCAGGGCGAGTCGGACGACCATAACCAGTTAGCAGCATGAGCAAGCACAACATCGAACAATGTGTCCGCGAGAGCCTGGACGTGTATTTCCGGGATCTAGACGGCTCCAATCCGCACGACGTCTATGAAATGGTGATGTCCTGCGTCGAAAAGCCGATGCTCGAGGTCGTGCTCGTACAGGCCGGCGGCAACCAGTCGCTTGCCGCGGAGTACCTCGGCATCAATCGCAATACGCTGCGCAAGAAGCTGCAGCAGCACGGCCTGCTGTAGGCGGCCGTCCCGTCCCCGTTTCCCTGGCTATTGGTGGTTCCATCATGATCAAGCAAGCGCTCATTTCCGTTTCCGACAAGACCGGCATCGTCGACTTCGCGAAGTCGCTGTCCGACCTCGGCGTCAAGCTGCTGTCGACGGGCGGCACCGCGAAACTCCTCGCCGACGCGGGCCTGCCCGTGACCGAAGTGGCCGATTACACGGGCTTCCCGGAAATGCTCGATGGGCGCGTGAAGACGCTCCACCCGAAGGTGCACGGCGGCATCCTCGCGCGCCGCGACCTGCCCGAGCACATGCAGGCGCTCGAACAGCACGGCATCCCGACGATCGACCTGCTCGTCGTGAACCTGTATCCGTTCGTCGCGACGATCGCGAAGGACGACTGCACGCTCGCCGACGCGATCGAGAACATCGACATCGGCGGCCCGACGATGCTGCGCTCGGCCGCGAAGAACCACCGCGACGTGACGGTCGTCGTCGATCCGGCCGACTACGCGGTCGTGCTCGATGAAATGAAGGCGAACGGCAATACGGTCGGCTACCCGACCAACTTCCGCCTCGCGACGAAGGTGTTCGCGCACACCGCGCAATACGACGGCGCGATCACGAACTACCTGACGAGCCTGACCGACGAGCTGAAGCACGCATCGCGCAGCGCGTACCCGGCCACGCTGAACCTGGCGTTCGACAAGGTTCAGGACCTGCGCTACGGCGAGAACCCGCACCAGAGCGCGGCGTTCTACCGCGACCTCGCGGCGCCGGCCGGCGCGCTGGCGAACTACCGCCAGTTGCAGGGCAAGGAACTGTCGTACAACAACATCGCGGATTCGGACGCGGCGTGGGAATGCGTGAAGACGTTCGACGCGCCGGCCTGCGTGATCATCAAGCATGCGAACCCGTGCGGCGTCGCGGTCGGCAACGACTCGGCCGACGCGTACGCGAAGGCCTTCCAGACCGACCCGACCTCGGCATTCGGCGGCATCATCGCGTTCAACCGCGAAGTCGACGAAGCGGCCGCGCAAGCCGTTGCGAAGCAGTTCGTCGAAGTGCTGATCGCCCCGTCGTTCTCCGACGCCGCGAAGCAGGTGTTCGCCGCGAAGCAGAACGTGCGCCTGCTCGAAATCGCGCTGGGCGACGGCCATAACGCATTCGACCTGAAGCGCGTCGGCGGCGGCCTGCTCGTGCAGTCGCTCGATTCGAAGAACGTGCAGCCGCACGAGCTGCGCGTCGTCACGAAGCGGCACCCGACGCCGAAGGAAATGGACGACCTGCTGTTCGCATGGCGCGTCGCGAAGTACGTGAAGTCGAACGCGATCGTGTTCTGCGGCAATGGCATGACGCTCGGCGTCGGCGCCGGCCAGATGAGCCGCGTCGATTCCGCCCGCATCGCGAGCATCAAGGCGCAGAACGCCGGCCTGACGCTGACCGGCTCGGCCGTCGCGTCGGATGCGTTCTTCCCGTTCCGCGACGGCCTCGACGTCGTCGTGGCGGCCGGCGCGACCTGCGTGATCCAGCCGGGCGGCTCGATGCGCGACGACGAAGTGATCGCGGCAGCCGACGAGCACAACATCGCGATGATCCTGACGGGCGTGCGCCACTTCCGTCACTGATCGCCGCACGCGGCCCGCGCGGCCGCTGCACCGGAACCCGGCGGCATCATCCCCGCCGGGTTTTTTATTGCGCGACGCCTTCGCGCACGACCGGGCGACCGGTTGGCCGCACCATTCGTTGTAGTATCGCTGCATCACGCCACTCTCCTCACTCATGCGAATTCTCGGCATCGACCCCGGCCTGCGCGTCACCGGCTTCGGCGTCATCGACGTCAGCGGCCACCGGCTCGCCTATGTCACGAGCGGTGTGATCCGCACGCCGACGGCCGACCTGGCCACCCGGCTCGGCACGATCTTCCAGGGCGTGTCGACGATCGTGCGCGAACACGCGCCCGACCAGGCCGCGATCGAAAAGGTGTTCGTCAACGTGAACCCGCAGTCGACGCTGCTGCTCGGCCAGGCGCGCGGCGCCGCGATCTGCGGCCTCGTCGCGGGTGGCCTGCCGGTCGCCGAATACACGGCGCTGCAGCTCAAGCAGGCCGTGGTCGGCTACGGCCGTGCGACCAAGACGCAGATGCAGGAAATGGTCACACGGCTGCTCAACCTGTCCGGCCAGCCCGGCTCCGACGCGGCCGACGCGCTCGGCATGGCGATCTGCCATGCGCACGGCGGCAACACGCTCAGCACGCTGGGCGGCCTCGCGCCGGCGCTCGCGCAGAAAGGGCTGCGGGTGCGGCGCGGCAGACTGGTCGGCTGACGCCGCTGCACACCGCGGCCCGGCACGTCGGCTCGACTGCATTGGCCGCCTTGCCCGGTTTGCCCGCGCCCGCCATGCGCGCGACCCGCGCCGCTTCGGCCTGACGGCCGCGCCCATCGGCATTGCGCCGCGCGTGCGCTACACTCGCGCTTTCTTCCTCGCATCCCGTCCTCCATGATCGGTCGCATCGCCGGCATCCTGCTCGAAAAGAACCCGCCTCATCTGCTCGTCGACTGCAACGGCGTCGGCTACGAAATCGACGTGCCGATGAGCACCTTCTACAACCTGCCGCAAACGGGCGAACGCGTCGTGCTGCTCACGCAGCAGATCGTCCGCGAGGACGCGCACCTGCTGTACGGCTTCCTGACGCAGCAGGAGCGCACGACCTTCCGCGAACTGCTGAAGATCACCGGCATCGGCGCGCGCATGGCGCTCGCCGTGCTGTCCGGCATGAGCGTGCAGGAACTCGCGCAG
Source organism: Burkholderia sp. 9775_39 (assembly GCF_015712225.1). Taxonomy (NCBI): domain Bacteria; kingdom Pseudomonadati; phylum Pseudomonadota; class Betaproteobacteria; order Burkholderiales; family Burkholderiaceae; genus Burkholderia; species Burkholderia sp. 9775_39. The sequence goes on from NZ_JACCQC010000014.1 coordinate 92,747, forward strand.
GCCGTGACGATGCAGGACGCCGCCCGCCTCACGCGCCTGCCCGGCATCGGCAAGAAGACCGCCGAGCGCCTGCTGCTCGAACTGAAGGGCAAGCTCGGCGCCGACCTCGGCGCGCTCGCCGGCGCCGCGTCGCCGTCCGACCACGCGACCGACATCCTCAACGCACTGCTGGCGCTCGGCTACTCCGAGAAGGAAGGCCTTGCCGCGATCAAGAACGTACCGGCCGGCACCGGCGTGTCCGAAGGCATCAAGCTCGCGCTGAAGGCATTGTCGAAGGCGTAACGCGCGCTCGATCCGGCCGTCGAAGCCAGTGTCGCGCCGCCGCGCGGCGCTCGCCAGTCGGCCGTTCGGCCAGGTGGCCCGGGCTGCGTCGCGCGGTACAATGGCCGCATGATTGAAACCGACAAACTCGCCACCGAGCAGCGGATCATCGCCGCCACACCTGCCTCGTCGCACGAGGAGGTGTTCGAACGTGCGTTGCGACCGCGCCAGCTCGACGACTACGTCGGCCAGGAAAAGGTGCGCGGCCAGCTCGAGATCTTCATCGAAGCCGCGAAGCGCCGCTCCGAGCCGCTCGACCACGTGCTGCTGTTCGGGCCGCCGGGTCTCGGCAAGACGACGCTCGCACACATCATCGCGCGCGAGATGGGCGTGAACCTGCGCCAGACGTCGGGCCCCGTGCTCGAGCGCGCGGGCGATCTCGCCGCGCTGCTGACGAACCTCGAAGCGAACGACGTGCTGTTCATCGACGAAATCCACCGGTTGTCGCCGGTCGTCGAGGAAATCCTGTATCCGGCGCTCGAGGATTACCAGATCGACATCATGATCGGCGAAGGCCCGGCCGCGCGCAGCGTGAAGCTCGACCTGCAGCCGTTCACGCTGGTCGGCGCGACCACCCGCGCGGGGATGCTCACCAACCCGCTGCGCGATCGTTTCGGGATCGTCGCGCGCCTCGAGTTCTACGACGCCGATCAACTGTCGCGCATCGTACGGCGCTCGGCGTCGCTGCTGAATGCGCAGATCGATCCGAACGGCGCGCTGGAAATCGCGAAACGCTCGCGCGGCACGCCGCGGATCGCGAACCGGCTGCTGCGCCGCGTGCGCGACTTCGCGGAAGTGAAGGCCGACGGCCAGATCACCGCGGCGGTTGCCGACGCCGCGCTCGCGATGCTCGACGTCGATCCGGTCGGCTTCGACCTGATGGACCGCAAGCTGCTGGAAGCGATCCTGTACAAGTTCGATGGCGGCCCGGTCGGCATCGACAACCTCGCGGCGGCGATCGGCGAGGAGCGCGACACGATCGAGGACGTGCTCGAACCGTACCTGATCCAGCAGGGCTTCCTGCAGCGCACGCCGCGCGGGCGCGTCGCGACGCTGCTCACGTATCGCCACTTCGGGCTGTCGGTACCCGACGCGCGCCGCCCCGAACGCGACGAGTGGGATACCCCCGACGGGAAGTAATCCGTCGCCCGAGCCGCACCGCCATGACGACGCCGCCCAGCCGCCACCCCACCGCGCCCGCGCCGGGCCCGCGCTGGGCCGAGCCGATCCGCAAGCGGCTCGTGGCCGGCATCACGCACCTGACGGCCGGCGGCGGTGGCCCGTCGATCGATCTCTCCTCTCCGCCCGGAGACCCGGGGCTGTTCGGCCCCGACGCCGTCTGCTGGCGCGTGCATGCCGATTTCACGTCGATGATGACGGGCGGCATCGCCGCGTTGCTGCTGCAGGCGCTCCACCCGCTCGCGCTCGCGGGCGTCTGGGATCATTCGTCGTTCCGCACCGACATCTTCGGCCGCTTGCGGCGCACCGCCACGTTCATCACGGGGACGACGTTCGGCAGCCGCGCGGACGCGCTCGCGCTGATCGAGCGCGTGAAAGCGATCCATGCGCGCGTCACGGGCAGCGCGCCGGATGGCCGGCCGTACCGCGCCGACGATCCCGCGTTGCTGACCTGGGTGCACGTCGCGGAAGTGTCGAGCTTCCTCGCCGCGCATCTGCGTTACGTGAATCCGGCGCTGCCGGGCGAACTGCAGGACCGCTACTACGCGGAGACGGCACTGATCGCCGAGCTGCTCGGCGCCGATGAGGTCCCTCGTTCACGCGCCGAGGTGGCGGCCTATCTCGCGCGCATGCTGCCCGAACTCGAAGCCGGGCCGCGTACCTTCGACGTGATGTCGATCCTGCTGAACGTGCCGGTCGCGAGGCCCGCGCTGCGGCCTGCCGCGTCGCTGGTGATGCATGCCGGGATCGACCTGCTGCCGCCGTGGGCGCAGCGCATGCTCGGCGTGTCGACGTTCGCGCCGTTGCGGCGTGCGGTGGTCCGGCCCGGCATCCGCGCGGTCGCCCCCGTGCTGCGCTGGGCGCTCGTCAACGGCGCGTCGAAGCGTGCGCGCCGCCGCGCGACGGCCACCCCGTCCGACGACACTCCGCCAGCCTGACGATCCGCTTGTTCGGATCATTTCAATTTACCGTCAAATACCTGTGACAAGCTGACGGGCTTGCACCCGCGCACGGTCGCACGTCCTGCCTGTCACGCATGCCCGCGGCCCGCGCGGTGTCCCGCCACCCGCTACCGACACCCGATGCCCGCGATGCCACGCCTGCCGATCCGTTTCGCCCTTGCCGCCAGCCTGTCCACCCTCTTCGCCCTCGCCGCGTGCGGCGGCGATGATGTCGTCTCCGTCGCACGCACGGACGCACAACCGCCATCCGGCGGCACGACGACGCCGGCTCCCACGCCGCCCGCCACGACCACCCCGCCACCGGGCAAGTGGAAGGCGGCCCGCGCCGGCGACCTGATCGACGTCACGCTCGGCGATCTCCATCCGACGCAGGGTGCGATCGGCTACGACCAGATCTACTACAAGCTCGGCCGCTACGAACTGCAGCCCGACAAGAAGTTCGACGACTTCTGCGCGGATGAAGGCCTCGGCGGCGTCGCATCAAGCGGCTACACGGCCCGATCGTCGCTGCGCGAGCCGGCCAGCTACACGTGCGCAACGACCGACGCGAACGCCCGCGACCGCTCGGTGCTGAACCCCGTCGTGATCGGCCCGAACGGCGACGCGCTGTACCTGACCGACGGCCACCACGGCCTGTCGACCTATTACGAGACGCCCGACGGCGGCCCGGCGCTGCACGTGCACGTCGTCGTCAAGGACAACCTCAGCGACTACTCGGGCGACGCGTTCTGGCAGCAGATGCAAAGCCGCGGCTACCTGCGCCTGAAGAACGGCGAAGGCAAGCCGATCACGACCGCGCAACTGCCGACCGGCCTCGGCCTGACACTCGGGATGACGAACGACCGCTACCGCTCGCTCGTTTATTTCACGCGCGACATCGGCTACAGCAAGCCCGCACAAGCAACCGACTACCTCGAGTTCTACTGGGCCGACTGGCTGCGCGCGCAGCCCGGCACGTTCGCGCTGGCGAGCTACGACCTCACGCGCGGCGGCACGACCGATCCCGACCCGGCGAAGGCCGACACCGGCTACCTGAATGCGGTCTGGAACGCATCGACGCGGATGGTCGCGGCCACCGACCCCGTGATCGACGGCAAGACGGGCGCCGACCTCGGGCGCGCCGATGCGATCAACGGCGGGAAGAAATACAGCAAGGGGGAATTCGACAAGCTGCGCCAGCCGATCACGGCCGACAAGCCCGGCAAGATCGCGTACGCGCTCGACTACAAGACGCGTCACGGGCTGCCGCAGTAAGCATCACACCGAAAGGAAGAAAGGGCACCCCGGGCCGGCCATGCCGGACGGGGGTGGCGCGCTCAAAGCACCTTGCGGTACCCGTCGTCGTCGCTCGCGGCTTCGAGATGCGACACGTCGGCCCACCGCACGACCTGCGCACGACCATCCACGTAATCGACGACGTTGATGCTGGTGTTGAGCAGCTGATAGGTACGCGGCGCCGACAGCTCGATCCCGTTCGCGAAGCGATACACGCAATCGAGCACGCCGCCGTGCGCGACGCACGCGATGCGGCCGCCCGGATGCGCGGCGACGATCGGTTCGAGCGCATGCAGCACGCGGTGATAGAACGCACGCTGCGACTCGCCGCCCTCCGGCGCGAAGCCCGGGTCGCGCGTCTGCCAGGCCGCATACGCGTCCGGAAACAGCGCCTCGATCTCGGTGCTGTCGTGCCCCTGGAATGCGCCGTACGAACGCTCGCGCAACCCTTCGCGCAGCAGCAGCGGCAACCCGAGCGCATCGGCGAACGGTTGCGCGGTCTGTTGCGCGCGCATCAGGTCGCTCGAATACACCGCGTCGATCCGCGCGCCGTCGCGCGCCTCTCTCGCGAGCCGCGCCGCCAGCCGCTGCGCCTGCTCGAGCCCGGTGTCGGCCAGCGGGATGTCGATATGCCCCTGGATACGCTTGATGCGGTTCCAGGCCGTCTCGCCATGGCGGATGAAAAGAATCTGCGTGGTGGCCATCGCGGCGAATCTCCGGGGAAGAATCAGGGCCGCACTTGCAGCCAGAACGTCACGGGGCCGTCGTTGACGAGCGACACCTGCATGTCGGCGCCGAACTCGCCCGTCTCGACGACCGGATGGCGCGCCCGCGCGGCGGCGACGAAATAGTCGAACAGCCGCGCGCCTTCGTCGGGCGGCGCGGCCGGCGTGAAGCTCGGACGCAGTCCGCTGTTGGTATCGGCTGCCAGCGTGAACTGCGACACGAGCAGCAGCCCGCCCGCGCGGCCTTCGCCGTCGATGTTCGATACCGGGAGGTTCATCTTGCCGGCTGCGTCGCTGAACACGCGGTAGCCGAGCAGCTTCGCGAGCAGCTTGTCGGCCGCGGCCTCGGTATCGCCACGCTCCGCGCAGACCAGCGCGAGCAGGCCCGCGCCGATCTCGCCCGTCGTCCGGCCGCCGACGCGCACGTCGGCGCGCGTCACACGCTGGATCAGCGCGATCATGCGGTCAGCGTGACGCGTGCGAAGCGGCGCTTGCCGACCTGCACGACGAACTCGCCGGCCTCGACCTTCAGGCCCTTGTCCGACACGGTCGCGCCGTCGATCTTCACGCCGCCCTGCTCGATGTTGCGCAGCGCTTCGCTGGTCGACGGCACGAGGCCCGCCTGCTTCAGCAACTGCCCGATCGCCAGCGGCGCACCGGCCAGCGTGACCGACGGAATGTCGTCCGGCACGCCGCCCTTCGCGCGGTGGTTGAAGTCCTCGAGCGCGCGCTCGGCGTCGGGCTGCGAGTGGAACCGCGCGACGATTTCCTGCGCGAGCAGCACCTTGAAATCGCGCGGGTTGCGACCGCCTTCGGCCTCGCGCTTGAAGCCGGCGATCTCGTCGAGGCTGCGGAACGACAGCAGCTCGAAGTAACGCCACATCAGCGTGTCCGAGATGCTCATCAGCTTGCCGAACATGTCGGTCGGCTTCTCGCTGATGCCGACGTAGTTGCCCTTCGACTTGGACATCTTCTCGACGCCGTCGAGGCCTTCGAGCAGCGGCATCGTCAGGATGCACTGCTGTTCCTGGCCGTACTGCTTCTGCAGTTCGCGGCCGACCAGCAGGTTGAACTTCTGGTCGGTGCCGCCGAGTTCGAGATCGGCGTTCAGCGCGACCGAATCGTAGCCCTGCATCAGCGGGTACAGGAATTCGTGGATCGAGATCGGCACGCCGCCCTGGAAGCGCTTCGTGAAATCCTCGCGCTCGAGGATCCGCGCGACCGTGTAGCGCGACGCGAGCTTGATCATCCCGTCCGCGCCGAGCGGCATCGACCATTCGCTGTTGTAGCGGATCTCGGTCTTGTCGCGATCGAGCACGAGCGCGGCCTGCTCGAAGTAGGTCTTCGCGTTCGATTCGATCTGCTCGCGCGTGAGCGGCGGGCGCGTCGCGTTGCGACCCGACGGATCGCCGATCAGCGACGTGAAATCGCCGATCAGGAAGATCACCGTATGGCCGAGATCCTGCAGCTGGCGCATCTTGTTCAGCACGACCGTATGGCCGATGTGGATGTCCGGTGCGGTCGGATCGAGGCCGAGCTTGATGCGCAGCGGCGTGCCCGTGGCTGCGCTGCGCGCGAGCTTCTGCGCGAACTCTTCCTCGATCAGCAGTTCGTCGACGCCGCGCTTCGTGACGGCGAGCGCATGCCGGACTTCGTCGGTGATCGGGAAAACGGGCTTGGAACTGGGTTCGGTGCTCATCGGTGCCAGGAAGAATGTCGCAAAAACAGGGATTTTCCCATAACTTGCGCGCGCATCGCTTAACGACGCGTCACGTTACGCGGATAATCGGGCGCAAGGCGCGCGGCACCGGCCCGCGCCGCACGATCCAGGAGAACCCAACGTGCCGCAACGACAGCCGCAGCCTGCCCATCCGGCAGACGGCATCTACTTCGGGCTGATGTCGGGAACCAGCATGGACGGCGTCGACGGCGTCGCCGTGCGTTTCGAGGCCGGCCGCGCGCCGGTCGTGCTCGCGGAAGCGTTCGTCGGCTTCGCGCAATCGCTGCGCGACGCGCTGTTCGCGCTGCAGCAGCCCGGCGACAACGAGATCGACCGCGAATCGCTCGCGGCGAATGCGCTCGTCACGCGCTATGCGGTGTGCTGTCATGAATTGCAGCGCACGGCCGGCCTGTCGCGCGACGAGATCCGCGCGATCGGCGTGCACGGCCAGACCGTGCGCCATCGCCCCGAGCGCGGCTATACGCGCCAGCTCAACAATCCAGCGCTGCTCGCCGAACTGACGCAGGTCGACGTGATCGCCGATTTCCGCAGCCGCGACGTGGCCGCCGGCGGTCACGGCGCGCCGCTCGCGCCCGCGTTCCATGCGACGGTGTTCGGCGCACCGGGCGAAACGCGGGTCGTCTGCAATCTCGGCGGGATCAGCAACATCACGATCCTGCCCGGCGCGGGCGGCGACGTGCGCGGCTTCGACTGCGGCCCCGCCAATGCGCTGATCGACGCATGGGCGACCCGCCATCTGGGCAAGCCGTACGACGACGGCGGCAAGTTCGCCGCCCGCGGCACCGTCCACGCGGCGCTGCTCGCTGCGCTGCTCGACGAGCCGTATTTCACCGCGCCGCCGCCGAAAAGCACCGGACGCGACCTGTTCAATCCCGCGTGGCTCGATGCGAAGCTCGCCGCGTTCTCGCAGGTCGCACCGGAGGACGTGCAGGCGACGCTCACCGCGCTCACCGCCGTGTCGGTGGCGCGCGAAGTCGCGCAGCACGCACCCGGCTGCAAGGCCGTGTTCGTATGCGGCGGCGGCGCACGCAATCCGGTGCTGCTCGACGCACTCCGGCACGCGCTGCGTGAAGCCGGCGTGCCGGCCACCGTCGATACGACGGCCGCGCTCGGCGTGCCACCGCAGCAGGTCGAAGCGCTCGCGTTCGCGTGGCTCGCGTACCGCTTCACCGCGCGCCAGCCCGGCAATCTCGCGACGGTCACCGGCGCAGCCGGCAACCGCGTGCTGGGCGCGCTCTATCCGCGCTGACGCGATATCCGCCGCGCGGCGAGCGCTGCAGCGCGAGCGCGCATAAAAAAACGGGGCATGAAGCCCCGTTTTTCATTCCGGCGAACCGGCGCGAATCTGTCGCCGCTCAGACCGAGAACGACGAACCGCACCCGCAGGTGGTGGTCGCGTTCGGGTTCTTGATCACGAACTGGGCGCCGTTGAGGTCGTCCTTGTAGTCGATCTCGGCGCCGACCAGGTACTGGTAGCTCATCGAGTCGATCAGGAGCTGGACGCCGTTCTTGTTCATCACGGTGTCGTCCTCGTTGACTTCCTCGTCGAACGTGAAGCCATACTGGAAGCCGGAGCAGCCGCCGCCCTGCACGAACACGCGCAGCTTCAGGTCGGGATTGCCCTCTTCGTCGATCAGTTGCTTGACCTTGTCGGCCGCGGCGTCGGTGAAGACGAACGGCAGCGGCATATCGGTCGTCGTTGCTGCGGTTTCGGTAACAGCGTTCATTCGAACTCTCCAAAAAGCTTTAGCCGCTATTGTAGGGCCGATCAGAAGATCGTGCTGAAGTCCATGAAATCAATAGGTTCTTGTCGATTTCATCAAGCGTGCCCGCGCGGGCGGCCGCCGCAGCGGCCCGGGCGCGGGAAACAGCGCGCATAAAAAAACCGCCAGCGTGAAAGCTGGCGGTTTTTCCGGCGGACGCCACCCGAAAGCGGCGAGGCCATGAAGCGGAATTAACGCTTCGAGAACTGCTTTGCGCGGCGTGCCTTGCGCAGACCGACCTTCTTACGCTCGACTTCACGCGCATCGCGCGTGACGAAGCCTGCGCTCGACAGCGACGGCTTGAGCGTCGCATCGTAGTCGATCAGTGCACGGGTGATGCCGTGGCGCACTGCGCCTGCCTGACCCGTTTCGCCGCCGCCGTTGACGTTCACCTTGATGTCGAACGTCTGGCCGTGGTTCGTGAGTTCCAGCGGTTGACGCACGATCATCAGCGACGTTTCGCGCGAGAAGTAGTCAGCGATGGGCTTGCCGTTGACGATGATGTCGCCCTTGCCAGCCTTGATGAAGACACGTGCGACAGCGCTCTTGCGGCGGCCCGTGCCGTAGTTCCAGTTACCGATCATGTGGGCTCCCCTTAGATCTCGAGCGCCTTCGGCTGTTGAGCCGAGTGCGGATGCGTCGCTTCTGCGTAGACCTTCAGCTTCTTGATCATCGCGTAGCCGAGCGGGCCCTTCGGCAGCATGCCCTTGACCGCCTTCTCGAGCGCGCGGCCCGGGAAGCGTTCCTGCATCTTGCCGAACGTCGTTTCATAGATACCGCCCGGGTAGCCCGAGTGACGGTAGTACTTCTTGTCCAGCGTCTTGTTGCCCGTGACCTTCAACTTGCTCGCGTTGATGATGATGATGAAATCACCAGTGTCGACGTGCGGGGTGAACTCAGGCTTGTGCTTGCCGCGCAGACGGCGTGCCACTTCGCTGGCAACACGGCCGAGAACCTTATCCGTCGCGTCAATCACGTACCATTCGCGCGTCACCTCATGGGCTTTTGCGGAAAACGTCTTCATGATCGATCCAAAAAAAATGCTTTGCCCGATGTGTTCTTCCTGCTTGTCTGTGTGCGCTTCGAGGCGCGGTGCAGGCTCTCCCTGTTCTTTTTCCGTGGGCATGAATGCGGAAAAGCCCTGAATTATAAAGGAAATACGGTTGCGTGGTCAAAGAGAATCCACGTCCCGTGTTCGTGGCGGCCGAAATGGGCCAAAATTCGGTCGTGCCCCGACAAGCCAGGCGAACCGAGCGCCTGCGGCGGCACCCCTCGACGCGCGGCACATGACCTTGCCGCGCCAGACCGGCCGAACCCGAAAAACAACAAACCAGCATGATGAAACAACGACTTACGCCCTTCGTCGCGGCCGCCCTGCTGGCCGCCGCGGCGCCCGCCGTCGCCGCCCGCTCCGGCTGCGAAGCCAAGCTCGACGCGCTCGATGCGCGCATCGCCGAGGCCCGAACCGCCCATGCCGAAGATCGTATCGCGCGCCTGCGCGCGGTGCGCGAACGCGTCCGCCACTTCTGCGCGCGCAGCCACGGCCATGCATCGGCCGCCGCCCATGCGCCGGCGCCCGATGCCGGCTCGCGCGGCACGCCGCCCGACGCGACCTCGCAGCCGGCTGCGCGCCAGCCGGCGTAACGGTGCCGACGCGCGCAAGCCGCGCGCCGATGTTTGCATGGGACGAAAAAAAGCCCGAACGGCTGGTTCGGGCTTAATCCACCTTAGGAGGAGGGTGGAGGAGACATTCGGAGGTTGCCGCAGCGCGACAACCAATGAGGCTCATTATACGAATGCCCCGCCGACTTCACAAGAAAATTTGCATTGCGAAATCAAATCTCATGATGCGGGATTTCGACCGGCAAGCTTACGGAGGCTACTTTCTGTTTTAAATCAGGTACATAACCACCTCTCACACGACCTGAAACCGTCCTCGCCTAGAGCAAAACCCCTAAATCCGGCAGGGAAATCATCGGCCGGCGCCCCGCTCGCGCGGCGCCGGCATGGCGCGTCGTGCAGCGCATCAGCCGATCGTTGCACCGCGGGCTACAATGCCGGATCGAATCCGAATCAGGCAACGCTGGAGTGCAAGCATGGAATGCAAAGTAAGCTGGATGGGTCAGGACGGCATGGCGTTTTCCGCCGAGACCGGCAGCGGGCACCTCGTCACGATGGACGGCGCGCCGGAAGGCGGCGGCCACAACCTCGCGCCGCGTCCGATGGAAATGGTGCTGCTCGGCACCGGCGGCTGCACGGCCTATGACGTCGTGCTGATCCTGAAGAAGAGCCGCCAGGAAGTCACCGGCTGCTCGGTTACGCTGAAGGCCGAGCGCGCGAGCGAAGATCCGAAGGTGTTCACGAAGGTGCACTTCCACTTCACGGTCACGGGCCGCAACCTGAACCCGGCCACGGTCGAGCGCGCGATCAACCTGTCGCACGACAAGTACTGCTCCGCGTCGATCATGATCGCGAAGACGGCCGAACTCACGCATTCGTTCGACATCGTCGCGGCCTGACCGCACGGCGCGCAAGAAAAAAGGGCCGGCGCTCCGCAAGGAGACGCCGGCCCTTTCGCATTCGAACGGCAAAGCAGGCCGATAAGCCGGATTCTGTGCACGCCGCGCACCGAAGCACGCAACGCGTGGCAGTCATTCCTCTAGGCGCGCCATTGCTGACGCGCTCAAGCTTCCTACCCGCAGACGAGACGGGGGCCCCGTCCTGCATCCGAAAATGCGCGCCTGCCTACTTGGAATTGCTCCGGGTGGAGGTTACCGTGCCGGCGAACGTCGCCGTCGCCGCGGTGCGCTCTTACCGCACCGTTTCACCCTTACCTGATCCCGGCTTGCGCCGGGCCATCGGCGGTTTGCTTTCTGTTGCCCTGTTCCGCGTGTCGCCACGGATGGCCGTTAGCCATCACCCTGCCCTGTGGAGTCCGGACTTTCCTCGCCCCCGCGCGCCCGAAGACGGCGAGGCCGCGACTGCCTGGCCTGCTTTGCGACGCGCATTCTAGCACTGCGCGCCGCCGTCGGCAGCGCGCGAGCGGCGGCCGCGGCGAAACACGGCCGGATCGTCGTAGAACGCGGCGTCGGCGTTCGCCGCGCACCAGCCCGGCACGCCGAGCACCGGCAGCGGCGCGAAGTCGCGGCTCGTCAGCGCGCGCGTCGCCAGTTCGGCGGCGATGTGCGCGTCGACATGCGCGATCCGTCGCGCGTCGGGCCATGAAAAATAGTCGGCGCTCACTTCGACGATCCAGGCGTGCGCGGTGCAGGACTTGTACGGTGCGACGAGCTGTTCGAGCAGCGCATGGCCGACGAGCCGCGCTTCGCAACGCGTGCCCCACGCATCGCGCGAGCTCACCAGCAGCCGCGGCCAGTCGAAGCCGCGCAGCGCGTCGGCGAGCGCGCGGTCGGCGGTGACGAACAGCGCGCCGTTCTCGTCGAACAACGTGAGCGCATCGCGCAACGTGCCGCGCACCGGGCCGACGCCGCCCGCCGCGTCGATCGCCGCGGCCTGGCGCGCGTTCAACGCGGCCTTGGTGCGCGGGTACGCGAACCAGACGAGCGCATTGAAGAAGTCGTGAAGATGGTGGCGGGTCGGCACCCGCCCGGTGTCGGCAATATGGGTCTCGTACGCGACGCCGGGCGGCAGTTCGGCCTGCGGCACGAAGCGCAGCGGCCTGCCGCGACCGGTGACGCGATCGCCGCCTCGCGATACGCGATCCAACGCGCCGTTCAACGCATCGAGCAGCGCGGCCGCGCGCGCACGGGCAGCCGCCTGCCACGCGCGGCCCGGCTCCGCGTAAGGCGCGAGCCACGGTGCGGACCAGTCGATCCGCGCGAAATCCGCCGCCGCGCGACCGGCCGCGGGGCCCGGTTCGCGCGGCGGCGCGCAGCTCACGCCAGTTTCCAGCCGATCGTCTCGCCGCCGCGCAGCGGCACGACCGGCGTCTCGCCCGCGAAGATCTCGCGCGGCAGTTCCCACGGCTCGCGGCGCAGCGTGACCGTCTCGGCGCTGCGCGGCAGCCCGTAGAAATCGGCGCCGAAGAAGCTCGCGAACCCTTCCAGCTTGTCGAGCGCGCCGGCCGTGTCGAACGCTTCCGCGTACAGCTCGAGCGCGTGCAGCGCCGTGTAGCAGCCCGCGCAACCGCACGCGGTTTCCTTCGCGTCGCGCGCGTGCGGCGCGCTGTCGGTGCCGAGGAAGAAGCGCGGGTTGCCCGACGTCGCGGCCTCGACCAGCGCCACGCGATGCGTCTCGCGCTTCAGCACCGGCAGGCAGTAGTAATGCGGGCGGATCCCGCCGACGAACAGCGCGTTGCGGTTGTACAGCAGGTGATGCGCGGTGATCGTCGCGCCGAGCAGGCCGGGCGCCGCGTCGGCATCGCGGACGTAGTCGGCCGCGTCCTTCGTCGTGATGTGTTCGAACACGACCTTCAGGCCCGGGAAATCGCGGCGCAGCGGCGTCATCACGCGGTCGATGAACACCTTCTCGCGGTCGAACAGGTCGATCGACGCATCGGTCACCTCGCCGTGCACGAGCAGCGGCATGCCGGTTTCCTGCATCGCCTCGAGCGTCTTCGCACATTTCGCGAGATCGGTGACGCCATGGTCGGAATTCGTCGTGGCGCCTGCCGGATACAGCTTCACGCCGTGCACGAAGCCGCTTTCGCGCGCGCGGCGGATTTCGTCGGGCGGCGTGTTGTCGGTCAGGTACAGCGTCATCAGCGGCTCGAACGTCATCCCGGCCGGCAGCGCGGCGAGGATGCGCTCGCGATACGCCTGCGCCTGCGCGGTGGTCGTGACCGGCGGCTTCAGGTTCGGCATGACGATGGCGCGGCCGAACTGGCGGGCGGTGTGCGGCAGCACGGCGGCGAGCATGTCGCCGTCTCGCAGGTGCAGGTGCCAGTCGTCGGGACGGGCGAGCGAAAGCGTCGCCGGGGAAGAAGCGTTCGAGGCAGTCATAGGAGGCGTCGTGAGGAACGGGCGTGCCATCGGCGGGGCCGGAACGCACGTGCGCGGGCCGACTGACGGCAAACCGCAACACGGGGCCTTTGGCCAGCGGAATCCGCTTTTTACCGCTCAGGGCTCGGTGATATGCTAGAAGCCGCATTGTACCGGGGTTCGCCCGGTTCGTTACCCCCTGCTTCAGCCTGCCGCCCCACGTAAAATGTGCCAACTCCTAGGAATGAACTGCGCCGCGCCGACGGACGTCACATTCTCCTTCACAGGTTTCGCGGCCCGGGGCGGGCTCACCGATCACCATGCCGACGGCTGGGGCATCGCGTTCTTCGAAGACAAGGCCTGCCGCCTCTTCATCGATCACCAGGCATCGGCCACGTCGCCGATCGCCGAAATGGTGAAGCGCTACCCGATCAAGTCCAAGAACACGATCGCGCACATCCGCAAGGCGACGCAGGGGCACATCCTGCTCGAGAACAGCCATCCTTTCATGCGCGAACTGTGGGGCCGGCACTGGATCTTCGCGCATAACGGCGACCTGCAGGACTACGCGCCGGACATGGACGGCAGCGTCTACCATCCGGTCGGCACGACCGACAGCGAACAGGCGTTCTGCGTGCTGATGCAGGGGCTGCGCGAAGCCTTTCCCGGCGCGCAGCCGCCGCTGCCGGAGCTGTTCGAGCGGGTCGGCGAACTGACGCGCGGCATCACCGATCACGGCGTGTTCAACTTCCTGATGTCGAACGGCCAGGCGCTCTTCGCGCACTGCTCGACGCGGCTGCACTACCTCGTGCGGCGCTGGCCGTTCTCGACCGCGCATCTCGTCGACGAAGACCTGTCGATCGACTTCGCCAAATACACGACGCCCGAGGATCGCGTCGCGGTGATCGCGACACAGCCGCTCACCGACAACGAAGTCTGGACCGCATTCGAGCCGGGCGAGCTGATCATGTTCCAGTGCGGCGACGTCGCCGCGCGGATGCAGATTCCGGTGCCCGAGCGCGTGCTCGAGAAGCTGCGCAACCCGTCACTCGACGCGTCGGCGTCCGCGCCGCGCGCGGTGGTTCGCGAAGCGCTCGCTACCGCGGCCGACGGCGATTCCGACGACGCGATCGATTTCTGACGCCCGGCGCGGCATCGGCTGCGCCCGCTTTCTGCTCATTTTCTGCTGGCTGCGCAGGCGTCATACCGCACTGTCGACGACGCGCGTCGTCGGCGCAAATCGCTCGGCTCCAGCCAATCGGGTTCCATTTCGAGCACCAGTCGGCGCAATCAATCGATGCCACGCAACATTCGCTTGATTTTATTAAATTACAAGCGAAAATAAATAAAAGATGCAGCAAACAAAATAATCACCAATTAAAACTAAAATCCGGGCCTGCATTTTAACGCGCCACGCCTGCCGGAACCGTGCGCTATCCCACCCACTCCGGCCACCCTCCCGGATTCTCACACCCACCGCCCAAACCCGCCTCCACCATAGCTTTCGGTTCGATTACCCACACAAATCAAAAATACCACGCACTACGGTTCGCATCATTACAGTTTCCAGTTTATCGATAATCGACGCCCATTCGAATCAGTAGACTCCGCCCATCCTCGGTGTAACTAAACACGATTGGCGCGACACGCAGCCATAGCCGCCGCACGCCCCTTCGGATTATTTCCCCACCGCGGAATGCGAATTCGCCGAATGGCGGCGAATGCCACGTCAAAAGAAGAAAGAGGGGTATGTCGTGAATCACTCATTTCGATCGATATGGAGCGAGGCCGCCGGCTGCTGGGTCGCGGTGGCGGAAACGACCCGGGCGCGCGGCAAGCGCTCGGGCAGCGCATCGGGGGCAAGTCGCCGCACCGCGCACGAGGCAACGCGTCACGCCGTGCGCCGGTCGCCACTGCGCGTCGCGGCGCTCGGCGCCGCCCTGGCCGCGCTGTCGGTCGGCACCGTACACGCGTCGACCTGCGGCAACGGCGCCGCAATCGCGAGCGGCGGCACCTGCGTGCTCGACAGTTTCAACCCGACCGTCAACAACGACCTCGTCGGCGCCACGACCGTGTCGGGCGGCGACCGGGTCGGCCTGACGGGCGCCTGGACGGGCGCGACCGGCGACATGGGCTACACGCCGATGCCGCTCGCCAACACGTCCATCATTTCGGGCAACCCGAATCAGCCGTTGGTCACGCTCGGCGGCAAGACGCAAAGCGTCGGCACCCCCGATTCGATCACGGGCGGTCGCACGTCCGTCGCCACCTACGACTCGTCCGCGTTCGTGTCGTCGAACGCCGGCTCGACCGTCGTGCAGGTGTACCACAACGTGAACGGCGACCAGTACGTGAACACGCGGATCGGCACGGTCGCAAGCTCGGGCGGCACGCTCGACGTCTCGATCGGCAACGCGGCGAACGCGCCCGCGGCGACCGGCAACGTAATGACGATCGCGGCCAAGCAGAGCGATCTCACCTACGCGGACGGCACCGGCTCGGTCCCGAGCGTCATCAACTGGAATTCGCGCAACCAGATCTGGTTCATCACCGGCGACTATCTCGCGAGCGGCGGCCCCGTCGGCAGCATCCAGCTCGACGTGCCGACCTACGCCGGCACCTTCACCGCGTTCGACGGCAGCACGTGGACCGTCACCGATGCCGCGTCGCTCGCCGCGTACAACGACTTTCTCGTGCGTTCGGTCCGCAACGGCGCGCTCGGCTCGCAGACCGCCTACGACAACGCATTCGGCCAGGCCGTGACGCTCTCCCCGCAGACCTTCGAGTATGCGAACAACGTGTCGCCCGGCGACAAGAACGCGCTGCCCCGGAACTACCCGTCCGCGATGCACGGCACGGGCGCAAACGCGACGCTGCACATCGGCAAGGACGGCCAGATCGACTTCCGCGGCTCCAACACGATCGACGCGAGCGCGGCGGTCGTCGCGGAGAACGGTGCGCACTTCGTCAACGACGGGCGCCTGTCGGGCGACTTCACGCTGGTGCGCCTGCTGAGCGGCGCGAGCGGCGTCAACAACGGCACGATCTCATCCGGCTACACGGCCGGCGACAACGTCGACACGGGCACCGCCCGGCCCGACAACTTCGGGCTCGGCACGTATGTCGAAGGCAGCGGCGTGTATGCGAACGGCACGGGCACCACGTTCGTCAACAACGGCGTGATGAACGTCGGCGCGTGGGATCTCACCCGCAACCGGCTCGACCTGCAGAACTACGCGGTGGCCGCGACGGACGGCGCGCACGCGTCGAACGCCGGCACGATCAACGTCGGCGTCAACGCGACGACGCTGGACAGCCAGGTGATCGGCGGCCTCGTCGCCGGCGGCAGCTTCACGAACGAAGCCGGCGGCACGATCTATCTCGGCCGCGCCGCGCAGTACGACGTCGCCGCGCCCGAAGCGACGAACGACGTCGCGCTCGCCGCGCACGCGTACGGCATCCTGCTCGGCGCGTCGGGCACCGCGACCAATCTCGGCACGATCGTGATCGGCACGCAGACCCAGAACGGCGCCGCGCTGGCGAGCATCGGCTCGACTTCCGGCACGCTGACCAACGCGGGCGCGATCGTCGTCAACGGCGCCGCGGCCGGCACGCCGCTCGCCAACGTCGGCATGCTGGCGGCCAACACCGCCGCGACCGTGACCAACACGGGCACGATCACGCTGAATGGCGTGAACGGCATCGGCATGATGGTCGTCGGCACCGGCACGAACGCGACGGCCGCGACGTCGACCGGCACGATCAACGTGGCGGGTGGCCTCGATCCGGCGTCGGGCACGCGCAACTATGGCGTCTGGGCCGAGGGGCCGCTCGCGAAGGCCACGCTCGACGGCGCGCTGAACCTGACGGGCGTGGGCGCGATCGGCGTGCATGCGCGTTCGGGCGCGACGATCGACGTCGGCGCGAACGCCGTGCCAGCCTTCATGTCCGGCACCAACCAGATCGGCTTCTACGCCTACGGCGCGGGCTCGAAAATCAACGTCGCCGCGCAGCACCTGAGCGTCGACACCGACGATTCGACGCTGTTCCGCGTCGCGGGTGGCGCGGCCTACACGGGTGCATCGACGGCCGGCGCGCTGACGACCGACGTCAACGGCCAGCGCTCGCGCGGCGTACTCGCGACCGACGCCGGCACCACGCTGTCGACCGGCAACGCGGTCTACGACGTCAACGGCGCGAACGGCATCGCGATCGCGGTCGAAGGCGGCGCGAAGGGCACGATCGACGCCGGCGCGACGATCAACCTGAACGCGGCCGGCGCGACCGCGGGCGTCGTCGACGGGCAGGCGCACGACCTCGCCGGCGCGAATGCCGGCGCGCCGGTCGCGACGACGCTGACCAACCACGCGGCCGTCACGTCGTCGACCGCCGGCGTGACCGGCTTCATCGCGCAGAATCTCGGCACGCTCGAGAACCGCAGCACGGTGCTGCTGACCGGCGCCGGCTCGACGGGCGTCGTGGCCGGCACGCTCGGCACGGTGAACAACGCGTCGACGATCCGCGTGACCAACGGCACCGGCGCGCTCGTGCAGGGTGCGTCGGCCACGCTCGCCAATGCGGGTTCGATCGAAGCCGACGACGGTGTCGCGGGCGTGCGTCTGACGGGGGCCGGCGCATCGGTCGCGTTGTCGGGCGCCGGCACCGTCATCGCGAACGGCAACGCCGACGGCGTGCTGATCGACTCGACCGTCACGGGCGGCGGCATCGCGGCCGGCGCGACGTCGATCGCGGTCGGTGGCTCGGGCAGCGGGGTCCGCAACCTCGGTGCGAATGCAACGATCGCGCTGTCCGGCACGCAGGTCGCCACGACCGGCAACGGCGCCGACGGCCTCACGTCGACCGGCGCCGGCGCGCGCATCGCGACCGATGCGGCCACGGTCGTCCGCACGGCGGGGGCCGATGCGCGCGGCGTGTCCGTGTCGGGCGCCGATTCCGCGCTTACAGCCAATGGAACGATCATCGCGACGACCGGCGCGAACGCGCATGCGATCATCATGGACGGTGGCGCGACAGCCCTGCTGTCGGGCGCGAAAGTCACCGCGTCGGGCAACGCGGCCGACGGCATCGTCGCGCAAAACGGCGGCCGCATCGCCGATACGGGTTCGTCGCTCACCAGCGCGGCCGGCAGCGGCGCCACCGCGAACAGCGGCGGCGTGCTCGCGTTGACCGGCACGGCGCTCACGGGCGCGACGGCCGGCGTGCTGACGTCGGACACGCTCGCGAACGGCGCGACCAGCTCGGTGCTCGTCGACGGCGGCAGCGTGACGTCCGCCACCGGGCCGGCGTTCGCCGCGCGCGGGAGCACGGCCGACATCGCGGTGCGCAACGGCACGGTCGTGACGGCCGGCAACGGTACGCTGCTGAATCTCGCGAACGGCAGCAACGTGACGTTCAGCGCATCGGCGGTCAACCTCGCGGGCGACATCGTGTCGGACGCGTCGAGCACCGGCAACGTGTTCCTCGCGAACGGCACCACGCTGACCGGCAGGATCGACCCGGTCGCACTGAGCGTCGACGGCACGAGCACGTGGCGCATGACGGGCAGCTCGGTCGTGAGCCGCCTGAACAACGCGGGCCTCGTCGCGTTCGCCGCGCCGACCGGCTCGCCGACGCTGACGGGCAGCTACAAGACGCTGACGACCGGCGGCTACGTCGGCAACGGCGGCACGATCGCGCTGAACACGTATCTCGGCGCCGACGCATCGCCGACCGACCGGCTGATCGTGAACGGCGGCGCGGCGACCGGCACGACCGGCCTGAAGATCGCCAACACGGCCGGCGCCGGCGCGCAGACGACCGGCGACGGGATTGCCGTGGTCGTCACGGCCAACGGCGGCACGACCACCGCGTCGGCGTTCCATCTCGCCGGCCCGGTACAGGCCGGCGCGTACGAATACCGGCTCTATCGCGGCGGGCAAGGCGATGCGAGCGGCTGGTACCTGCGTTCGCAGCTCGACCCGACCGACCCGGTCGACCCGATCCACCCGTCCGGCGGCGGCGACGGCGGCAGCAACGGGAATGGAAACGGCAACGGCAACGGCGGCGCGCTCGCGTATCGTCCGGGCGTCTCCGGCTACGCGATGACGCCGCTGCTGAACGCAGACTACGGCTTCTCGACGCTCGGCAGGCTGCACGAGCGCGTCGGCGACCTCTACAACGTCGAGAAGCAACAGCCCGGCAATCGCGACGGCGTGTGGGGGCGCATCGGCGGCCAGAGTCTCGATGCGAACGCGGGTCGCTTCTCGGCCGACGAACGCACGTTCTTCGCGCAGTTCGGCAAGGACTGGACCCTCGACCAGGCACCGGGCGGCGCCGGCAGCACGCATGCGGGCGTGACGGCCAGCATCGGCGTGTCGAATGCGAGCTTCAGCGACATGGCGCGCGCCGGCTCGCCGAACCTGTCGACGTCGACGGGCTCGGTCGAGATGCATGCACAGAGCGTCGGCGGCTACTGGACCCGCTACCTGTCCGACGGCACCTACTTCGACAGCGTCGGGCAGGTCACGCACTACGGCAACCGCTATCGCGACAGCTACGGCAACGAAGCGTCGCAGAACGGCTTCGGCGTCGCGCTGTCGCAGGAAGTCGGCAAGCCGTTCGCGATCGGCACGTTCCCCGTCGCGATCGAGCCGCAGGCGCAGCTGATGTATCAATACCTGAAGCTGAACGGGTTCAACGACAACGTGTCGGCCGTATCGGGCACGACGACGAATGCGCTGCGCGGCCGCGTCGGCGTGCGCATCTTCCGGCCGAACCTCCAGTCGGACGCGGGCGGCGGCGCCGCGACGCCGTACTTCACGGCCGACGTGCTGCACGACTTCCTGTCGCCGGGGCAGACCGTGGTCGGCGGCACGCCGTTCGCCACGCATCTCGGGCGCACCTGGTACGAGCTCGGCGTCGGCGTGACCGCCGGCTTCGGCAAGTCGGGCGAGTTGTACGCGAATGCGAAGATCGCGCGCAACATCGGCGGTGACTACCGGCGCGGGATCGTCGGGCAGGTCGGCTACCGGTACAGCTGGTAACGCCCGGCGGCGGACGAAAAAAAACCGCCCGGCTGCCTGCCGGGCGGTTTTCGCATGGTCGTGCGCCAAAACGCGCGAACGCTCATCAGTGCAGGATCTTCGCGAGGAAGTCCTTCGCGCGTTCCGATTTCGGATTCGAGAAGAAATCGTCCTTGCGGTCGTCCTCGACGATCGCGCCCTTGTCCATGAAGATCACGCGATGCGCGACCTTCTTCGCGAAGCCCATCTCGTGCGTGACGACCATCATCGTCATCCCTTCCTGCGCGAGTTCGACCATCACGTCGAGCACTTCGTTGATCATCTCGGGATCGAGCGCGGACGTCGGCTCGTCGAACAGCATCGCGATCGGGTCCATCGACAGCGCGCGCGCGATCGCGACACGCTGCTGCTGGCCGCCCGACAACTGGCCCGGATACTTGTGCGCATGCGCCTTCAGGCCGACGCGATCGAGCAGCTTCATGCCCTTCTCCGCCGCTTCGTCCTTGCCGCGGCCGAGCACCTTGATCTGCGCGAGCGTCAGGTTCTCGGTGATCGACAGGTGCGGGAACAGCTCGAAATGCTGGAACACCATCCCGACCTTCGAGCGCAGCTTCGACAGGTTCGTCTTCTTGTCGCCGACCGACTGGCCGTTCACGAGGATCTCGCCCTGCTGGAACGGCTCCAGGCCGTTCACGGTCTTGATCAGCGTCGACTTGCCCGAGCCCGACGGCCCGCACACGACGACCACCTCGCCTTTCTTGACCTCGGTCGTGCATTCGGTGAGGACCTGAAACTGGCCGTACCACTTCGAAACGTTCTTGATGGAAATCATCTTGTGACCTTTTTCTGGAGACCCTTGACGAGAGCAGACGCCAACGAGCAAATCACGAAATAGCATGCGCCGGCGAACAGGACCATCTCGACGGTCGTGCCGTCGCGATCGCCGATGTTGGCGGCCGTGCGGAAGAAGTCCGCGAGACTGATCACGTACACGAGCGACGTATCCTGGAACAGGACGATCGCCTGCGTGAGCAGCAGCGGCACCATCGCGCGGAACGCCTGCGGCAGGATCACGAGGCGCATCGCCTGCGCGTAGTTCATGCCGAGCGCGAACGCGGCATTCACCTGCCCGCGCGGCACCGCCTGGATGCCGGCGCGGATGATCTCGGAATAATACGCGGCTTCGAACAACGAGAACGCGACCATCGCCGAGGCAAGGCGGATGTCGATCGTCGGCGACAGCCCGAGCACGCCCTGCAGCACCTGCGGCACGATCAGGAAGAACCACAGCAGCACCATCACGAGCGGGATCGAGCGGAACACCGTCACGTACGCCTTCGCGAACCATGCGAGCGGCTTGACGCCGGACAGCCGCAGCAGCGCCAGCAGCGTGCCCCAGACGATCCCGACCACGATCGCGATCAGCGTGATCTTGAACGTGACGACCGCCCCCGACCACAGCGTCGGCAGCGCGCCGGGAATACTACTCCAGTCGAACTGATGCATCACTTGCCTCCGATATAGCCGGGCAGCCGCGTACGGCCTTCGATCCAGCGCATGAACGCCATCACGACGAGGTTGATCAGCACGTAGGCGAGCGTGACCGCGATGAACGACTCGTAGGTCTGCGCGGTGTAGTCGACGAGCTGGCGCGCCTGCGCGGACAGGTCGAGCAGACCGATCGTCGACGCGACGGCGGAGTTCTTGAAGATGTTCAGGAATTCCGACGTGAGCGGCGGCACGATGATCCGGTATGCCACGGGCAGCAGCACGTAGCGGTACGTCTGCCATTGCGTGAAACCCATCGCGAGGCCGGCCGCGCGCTGGCCCTTCGGCAGCGCGTTGATCCCCGAACGCACCTGTTCGCACACGCGCGCGCCCGTGAACAGGCCGAGACAGACGATCGACGCGGTAAAGAACTGCGTGGTCGGCGGCAACTGCTTGATCCAGGTGCCGATCGACGCAGGCAGCAACTCGGGTATCACGAGATACCAGACGAAGAACTGCACGATCAGCGGAATGTTCCGGAAGATCGACACGTACACGGTACCGATCGCGGACAGCCATTTGTTCGGCACGGTGCGCAGCACGCCGAACAGCGACCCGACGATCAGCGCGATGACCCAGGCGACGAGCGACACTTCGATCGTCACCCAGAAGCCGGACATCAGCCATCCGAAATAAGTCGTCGGCTCGCCGGTCGACACGGGGCTCAGAAAGATGCCCCAGTTCCAGTGGTAAGACATGGGCAAGACTCCAGCAAAAAGAAACGGAAGAAGCGTGGCCTCTTCCGTTTCAGTAGCGTCATTTCTGCATCAACGGCCGTGTGGTCAGTCGAGCGCCTTGTCGTTCGGGTTCGCGTACAGCTTCTTCATCGAATCGGACAGCGGGAAGTTCAGGTTCAGCCCCTTCGGCGGGATCGGGTTCTCGAACCACTTCGCGTAGATCTTCGCGGCTTCGCCCGACTTCTCGACTTGCGAGATCGCGTCGTCGACGACCTTCTTGAAGTCGGCGTCGCCCTTGCGCATCATGCAGCCGTAAGCCTCTTCCGATTGCGGCGTGCCGACGATCACCCATTCGCCCGGCTGCTTCGCCTTCGCGCGCTCGCCCGCGAGCAACGCGTCATCCATCATGAATGCGACCGCGCGGCCCGATTCCAGCGTGTTGAACGAATCGCCGTGATCCTTCGCGCTGATGATGTTCATGCCGAGCTGCTTGTCGTTGTTCATCTTGCGCAGCAGGCGCTCCGACGTCGTGCCGGCCGTCGTCACGACCGTCTTGCCCTTCAGGTCGGCGAAATCCTTGACGCCCGAATCCTTCTTCGTCATCAGGCGCGTGCCGATCACGAAGATCGTGTCGGAGAACGCAGCCTGCTGCTGGCGCTCGAGGTTGTTGGTCGTCGAGCCGCACTCGATGTCGACCGTGCCGTTCTGCACCAGCGGAATACGGTTCTGCGACGTGACGGGGATGTTCTTCACCTGCAGGTTCGGCAGGTTCAGCTTCTTCTTCACCGCGTCGACCACCTTCAGCTGGAACTCGCGCGAATAGCCGACCACCTGCTGGTTCTGGTCGTAATAGGAGAACGGAATCGACGATTCGCGGTGGCCCAGCGCGATCACGCCCGTGTCCTTGATCTTCTTCAGCGTGCCCGTCTCCTGAGCATGCGCGCCGCTTGCGAACGCGCAAAGCGCCGCGACCGTCAGGACTGCCTTGTGGAATTTCATTTTGGTCATCTCCTTGGCTAAAACCCGCGCCAGTGTATCAAAGTAATATTTTTGAAAGTACTGGTTGTTTACCGCACTACGAATCGCCCTGTGCGAAGCCTTCCTCCAGGCTTCGGGCGCTCCGAATGCGCGCGCGGGCGATGCCGGATCCGGCACCGCCCGCGAGGGTTCATATCCGCAATCGGGTGGATTGCGTCATGAATCGATCATAGTCGACGATCAGGGACGCCCGGTTAGGGACGCCCGATCAGGGGTAGAGGCCGCGCATTTCGCGCGCCATCAGGATGCGCTTGCACGCGACGATGAACGCCGCCGTACGCACCGTCACCTTGTGCTCTTCCGCGACCGCCCACACGCCGGCGAACGCTTCGCGCATCACGCGCTCGAGACGATGGTTGATCTCGTCTTCCGTCCAGAAGAAGCTCGAGAAATCCTGCACCCACTCGAAGTACGACACGGTCACGCCGCCCGCGTTCGCGATCACGTCGGGAATCACCAGCACGCCGTTCGCGCTCAGGATGTCGTCCGCCGCCGTCGTCGTCGGGCCGTTCGCGCCTTCGACGATGATCTTCGTGCGGATCTTCGCCGCGTTCTTCTCGGTGATCTGGTTTTCCAGTGCCGCCGGGATCAGGATGTCGGTCTCGACCGTCCAGAACTCGTCGTTCGGCATCGGCTCGGCGCCTTCGAAGCCCGCGACGCCGCCCGTGCGTGCGACGTGGTCGAGCAGCTTGTTCGAATCGAGGCCGGCCGGCTGGTAGATCGTGCCCGTGTGATCCTGCACCGCGATCACCTTCGCACCCGCTTCCTGGAACAGCTTCGCCGCGATGCCGCCGACGTTGCCGAAGCCCTGCACCGCGATGCGCGCGCCTTCGATCTCGAGGCCCTTCTTCTTCGCCGCTTCCGAACCGACGACGAACACGCCCCGGCCCGTTGCTTCCTTGCGGCCGAGCGAACCGCCGAGCGAGATCGGCTTGCCGGTCACGACGCCGGTCGACGTCTGGCCCTGGTTCATCGAATACGTGTCCATCATCCACGCCATCACCTGTTCGTTGGTGTTGACGTCCGGTGCCGGAATGTCGGTGTTCGGCCCGATGATGATGCCGATTTCGCTGGTGTAGCGGCGCGTCACGCGCTCGAGCTCACCACGCGACAGCTTGCGCGGGTCGACGCGGATGCCGCCCTTCGCACCGCCGTACGGCACGTTCACGGCCGCGTTCTTCACCGACATCCATGCCGACAGCGCCATCACTTCCGACAGCGTCACGTCCTGGTGGTAGCGCACGCCGCCCTTGCCCGGGCCGCGCGACACGTTGTGCTGCACGCGATAGCCTTCGAAGTGCGCGACGGTGCCGTTGTCGAGCTCGATCGGGCAGTCGACGATCAGGATGCGCTTCGGGCGCTTCAGCGTTTCGAGCCAGCGCGACAGCGAACCGAGGTACGGCGCGACGCGATCGACCTGCTGAAGGTAGTTGCCCCACGGGCCGAGATCGTCGGCGTGCAGGTAGGACGGGATGGACTGCTGTTGCGAAGACATGGATGCTCCAACGTTCAACGGATTGCGCACATTGTCGAAAAACCCGTTTTTTTTATCCAATGCCGTTTGTTTATTCGATTATGCGTTTCTTGCATGATCGCGATTTTTCGCAAATCCGCGGTCGATTTGCGCAAGAACGGCCGCGATCGGCCGTGCATCGCGTTCGCGAAAAATCGGATGGCGTGGATGCATGCCGCCCGCCGGACCGCCGTCCGACAGGCGCCGCAAGGCCGCCGTTGGCCGGCCGGGCCCGGTTGGCGGATTAACCGCCGGCGGTTAATCCGCCGTGTCGCCGGCTGTGTCGCGCAGTTCGTCACGCACGACGTCCCACAGTGCGCGCACCAGTTTCTGCCGCGGCTCGTCGCCCTGCAGCGCGAGCTTGTCGCAGTACAGCCGGATCTCCATCGTCAGCGTGAACGGATGCGCGCCGCGCGCCGACCGGTCGAGCCGGATCAGCCGGCCGCCCGCGACCGCATCGTCGACCGCGCTGTGCGGCAGGAACGCGACGCCGTGCCCCGCGAGCGCCATCGCCTTCAGCCCTTCGGCCATGTCGGTTTCGTACACGCGATCGAGGAACAGCCGGGTCGGCGCATTCGCGATGATGACTTCGGTCATCCGGCCGAGATACGCGTTCGGCGTATACGACAGGTACGGCACGCGCGCGTCGGCCGCGCCCGGCAGCGTATGGCGCGGCCGGCCCGCGCGGCCGGGCGCCGAGAACGGGCTGATCGGCTCGCTGCCGAGGATCAGCATGTCGTAGCGCGCCGGGTCGAGCGCGACCGGGTGGCTCGGGTGGTGGTAGCCCATCACGAGATCGCAGCCGCCCTCGACGAGCGACAGCACCGCGTCGTGCACGTTCAGCGCGCGCAGCCGCGTGTGGACCTGGCCCATCTTCGCCTCGATCCGCTGCAGCCAGCGCGGGAAATACGTGAGCGACAGCGTGTGCGGCACCGCGAATTCGATCGTCGGCACCGGCGCGCCGACGTGGCCACGCAGCAGCGTGCGCGCCTCGTGCGCCTGCGACAGCATCGTCAGCGCCTGCTCGTAGAAGATCTGTCCGGCCTGCGTGAGCCGCGTCGGATAGACCGACCGATCGATCAGCTCGGTCGCGAGCCACGCCTCGAGCGCCTGGATACGCCGCGAAAACGCCGGCTGCGACACGTGCCGCAGCTCGGCGGACCGGCTAAAGCTGCGCGTTTCCGCGAGGGAGACGAAGTCTTCGAGCCATTTCAGTTCCATGCAGGCGGGCGGCGGTCGGGAAGAAGCCTGCATTCTACCGGCGGGCGGACCCGGCCGGCGGTGTCGAGCGCGGCCCGGCGAGCCGGCGCGGGCGCCCGCCGGCCGGCCATTGGCGCGTCGCTGCGGCGCCGCCCGGGCGTCGCGCGCCCGCGGCCACCGCGGCCGGACCGGTTCGGCCGGGATCGGCCCGCGCCAATGGTAAAATGCCGGATTCTCCTTCCCCTCGCTCGACCCGGCCCCAAGGCCCGCCCGATCATGTCCGACACTCGTCCCGATACGCTTTTCGCCCTCACCGCGCTCTCGCCCATCGACGGCCGCTACGCCAGCAAGACCGAAGCGCTGCGCGACTGGCTCTCCGAAGCCGCTTTCATGCGCCACCGCGTCACCGTCGAGGTGCACTGGCTGATCGCGCTGTCGCGCGCCGGCTTCGCGGAAGTCCCGCGCTTCTCCGATGCGTCGGAACAGTTCCTGCTGCAGCTCGCCGAGCGCTTCACCGCGCACGACGCCGCGCGCATCAAGGAAATCGAGCGCGTGACGAACCACGACGTGAAAGCCGTCGAATACTGGCTGAAGGAATCGGTGAAGGGCCAGGCCGAACTCGAGAAGGCGAGCGAATTCATCCACTTCGCGTGCACGTCCGAGGACATCAACAACACGTCGCACGGGATGATGCTCGCCGGCGCGCGCGAACACGTGATCCTGCCGGCGCTGCGCACGGTCTACCAGCGCCTCGTCGCGCTCGCGCACGCCCACGCCGAACAGCCGATGCTGTCGCGCACGCACGGCCAGCCGGCCAGCCCGACGACGCTCGGCAAGGAACTCGCGAACGTCGCGGCCCGCCTCGCCCGCGCGATCACGCGCATCGAGAAGGTCGAGATCCTCGGCAAGATGAACGGCGCGGTCGGCAACTTCAACGCGCACCTGTCCGCGTATCCGGAATTCGACTGGGAAGCGTTCTCGCGCGACGTGATCGAAAACCGCCTGAAGCTCACGTTCAACCCGTACACGATCCAGATCGAGCCGCACGACTACATGGCCGAACTGTTCGACGCGGTCGCCCGCGCGAACACGATCCTGCTCGACCTCGACCGCGACGTGTGGGGCTACATCTCGGTCGGCTACTTCAAGCAGAAGACGAAAGCCGGCGAAATCGGCTCGTCGACGATGCCGCACAAGGTCAACCCGATCGACTTCGAGAACTCGGAAGGCAACCTCGGCCTCGCGAACGCGACGCTGCGCCACCTCGCCGACAAGCTGCCGGTGTCGCGCTGGCAGCGCGACCTGACCGACTCGACGGTGCTGCGCAACATGGGCGTCGCGCTCGGCTACTCGCTGCTCGCGTACGACTCGCTGATCCGCGGCCTCGACAAGCTCGAAGTGAACCCGCAGCGCCTGAACGAAGATCTCGACAACTGCTGGGAAGTGCTCGCCGAGCCGGTGCAGACGGTGATGCGCCGCTACGGCATCGAGAACCCGTACGAGCAGCTGAAGGAACTGACGCGCGGCAAGGGCATCACGCGCGAGGCGCTGCAGGAATTCGTCGGCACGCTGGCGATCCCGCAGGATGCGAAGGAGCGCCTGCTCGCGATGACGCCGGCGTCGTACATCGGCAAGGCCGTCGAACTCGCGAAGCGAATCGCGTAAGCACCGCCGCCTGACGAAAAAAGCCCGATGCGAGCAATCGCATCGGGCTTTTTGCTTGTCGGACGATCAGAACGAAATCATCCGCCCCGGGTTGAGCGCGCTCATCACGCTCATCGCCGCCTTCGCGGCCGGAATCGCGATCGGCGACAACTGCCGGCCAAGCGGAATCGCGCGATGGTCGATGCCCGTGAGCATCGAGAAATCGTCGTTGCGACCGACGAAATCGTCGCAGATCGCCTTGCCGATCCGCACCGTCTGCGCGACGCCGTGCCCGCTCCAGCCCTGCACCATGTACATCGGCACGCGGCCGTCGGTCTTGCGGCTGTCGGTGGCGCCGTTCAGCGTGAAGTCGCTGACGCCGCTCCAGCAGTAGTCGAGCGCGAAGCGGCCGTCGTGCTGCGGAAACACCGTGTTCAGCCGCGTCAGCAGATACGCGTTGACGTCGGGCTGCGCCCAGCAGGTGCCGGTGCCCTGCCCGCCGAACAGCAGCCGGTTGCCGCGTACCGGCCGGTAGTAGTCGATCTGGAACTGCGTGTCGTACACCGGCATCCCGGCCGGCATCAGCGTCGCGACGTCGACGTCGAGCGGCGCCGTCACGCTCACGTACGTGAAGAACGGCACGGTGGTCGCCGCGCCGTCGTCCAGCAGCCGGAACGTCGTGTTGTGCAGCGCGAGCACGACGCCGCGGCGCGCGGTGATCGTGCCGCCCGGCGTCGTCGCGACGACGCCCGCGGGCGTCTCGTCGAGCTCGAGCACTTCGGTGCCCTCGTACAGCGCGCCGCCGTTCAGCCGGAAGCCGTGCACGAGGCCGCGCACCAGCGCGAGCGGATGGATCTGCCCGCCGATCGCGTCGATCGCCGCGCCGTGGTACAGCCCCGAGCGCACGTATTCGTCGTGCAGCTGATGGCGGCCGACGAGCGTCACGCCCGCATCGCCGAGATGACGGCGCGCATCCGCGCCGTCGAGCAGCGCGCTCATGTGGCCGGGGTGAACCGCCGCCGTCACGTGGCCGCGCTTGCGGTCGAGATCGAGCGCGTAACGCGCGCCGATCTCGTCGATCAGGTCCATCGACTCGACCGACGCGAAGCGCCAAAGCCGCTTCGCATCGTCGTGCGACAGGTTCTCGATCATGTCGGCGGCTTCCCAGCGCGCGAGGCCGGGCGTCAGCTGGCCGCCGTTGCGGCCCGACGCGGCCGAACCGACGTGATGCTTGTCGACGAGGATCGTGTCGACGCCCGCTTGCGCGAGATGCAGCGCGGCCGACGCGCCGAGCAAGCCCGCGCCGATCACGAGCACGTCGCACACGATGTCATGCGCGAGCGGCGCGCTGTTTTCATGGCGCGACAGCGACGCTTCGTACCAGTTCGCCGGATGCTCGCCGTCGTAGCGGGCCGGATCGCACCAGTTCCAGTTGTCTTTTTCGATGTTCAGTTGCGTTTGCTCGAAACGCGCTTCGCCCTGGATCAAGGGCTTGTTGTTGGACGTCATGATTGCACTTGCATGGTCTTGGGCCGCCTGTCGAAGAGCCTGCTGGCTTCGCGGGTGGGGGCAGCCGGTTCCACATGGGTGTCAACGAGAAAGGGGGCGCGATGGCCCGTGTTGACGGCGGGCACGCTCGTGCCGCCTGGATCCCGGACTGTGCGAAAGCACGTATTGAAAGGTGCCGGGACACCCAATTTCTACACCGCAGAAATAATTCTACAGTGTAGAATAAGCTTTCGTCAAGTTTACAACTGGCGCCGTGCCGGCCTGCCAGCCCGTCTCGATGAAAGACAAACCTGCCCAGGGGCCGCGCGGCCTCGACAAGGACGCGATCGTCACGGCCGCGCTCGCGCTGCTCGAAGACGTCGGCGAAGCCGCGTTCAGCGTGCGCAAGCTCGCGCAGTCGGTCGGCTGCGACCCGATGAGCGTGCTGTATCACTTCAAGTCGAAGGAAGGCCTGAGCCGCGCGATCGCGAATGCGCTGTCGCGCTCGCTCGTGCCGGTCGATCCTTCCCTGCCGTGGCGCGAACGGCTGCGCGACCTCGCGCGTCAGTACCGCGCACTCGCGTTGCGCTACCCGGCCGCGTTCGCGCTGCTGCAGCGGCACATGAGTACGGGGCCGGCCGATCTCGCGCACATCGAGGCCGTGCATCGCGCGCTGACCGACGCCGGCATCCCGCGTGCGGCGCTGCCGGCGGTATGCGTCGGCTGGTACGCGAGCGTGATCGGCCTCGCCGCCGCCGAAACGGGCGGCCTCACGCGTGCCGCGAACGACGTCGAACTCGCGGAAATGCACGCGCTGTCCGACGCCGGGCATCCGCTCGTCAAGTCGGCCGCCCCGCTCTATGCGCAACTCGATCCGGCCGTCGTGCACGACACGATGCTCGACGTGCTGCTCGACGGGATCGCGCAACGCGCGCGCACGGCCTGACCGGCCCACGCATCGCAAACGAAAAAGGCGCCCGAAGGCGCCTTTTCCATGACGATGGCCGCGGACCGCGCTCAGTGCTGCTGCGCGAGGCCGATCTTCAGCATGACCTGATCGACGATCTGCTCGGGCGTCAGCTCGATGCTGACCTCGATCGCCTCGTCCGGGCCCGGCTCCTCGAGCGTGTCCAGCTGGCTCTTCAGCAGCGACGGATCGAAGAAATGGCCGGTGCGGCTCTTCAGGCGCTCCTGCAACACTTCGAACGAACCCTTCAGATACACGAACCGCACGTCGGTGTCGGCGCCGCGCAGCACCTCGCGGTACGACCGCTTCAGCGACGAGCACGTGAACACGGCCGTCTCGCCCGCGTGCTGCTTTTCCTCGATGGCCGCGCGAATCGTGCGCAGCCACGGCCAGCGGTCTTCATCGGTCAGCGGAATACCGTGGTGCATCTTTTCCTTGTTCGCCGCGCTGTGAAACGCGTCGCCATCGGTATAGCTGCACGACAGGCGTTCCGCCAGCATTTCGCCGATCAGCGACTTGCCGGCGCCCGACACGCCCATTGCGATCAGAATCATTGACTACCCCTTGTTACAGAACCATGCTCAGCAGCAACGTGAAACTGAGACCGAGCACCGAGATGATGGTTTCAAGCAGCGACCAGGTCTTGAACGTCTGACCCACCGTCATCCCGAAGTATTCCTTGATCAGCCAGAACCCGCCGTCGTTCACGTGCGAGAAGATCAGCGAGCCCGAGCCCGTCGCGAGCACCAGCAGCTCCGGGCTGACCGACGCGCCCGACGCCGCCGCGATCGGCGCGACGATACCGCAGGCCGTCGTCATCGCGACCGTCGCCGAACCCGTCGCGAGACGCATCAGCGCCGCGACGAACCAGCCGAGCAGCAGCGGCGACAGGTGCGCATGCTTCGCGGTCTCGACGATCTGCTGCGAGATCCCGCTGTCGCGCAGGACACCGCCGAAGCCGCCGCCCGCGCCGACGATCAGCGTGATCCCGGCGATCGGCGCCAGGCACTCGCCGCAGAACTTCTGGATCTGGTCGCGGTTGAAGCCCTGCAGCTTGCCGAACGTGAAGAAGCTCACGAGCACGGCGATCAGCAGCGCGACGTCCGAGTTGCCGGCAAAGCGCAGCAGGTTGTTCGGCAGCGACTTCGGTGCGAACACCAGGTCGGCCCAGCTGCCGACGAGCATCAGCACGACGGGCAGCAGGATCGTGAACAGCGTGATGCCGAAGCTCGGCAGTTCGCGCTTGCGGCCATCCGCGTTCGAATCGACGAATTGCGACGCGAGCGGGTTGTTTTCCGGCAGCTTCACGAACTTCGAGATCGTCAGCGCGAACAGCGGGCCCGCGATGATCGCGGTCGGCACGCCGACGACGAGACCGAAGGCGATCGTCTTGCCGATGTCGGCGCCGTATTGCTGGACGGCCAGCAGCGCGGCCGGGTGCGGCGGGATCAGCCCGTGCACGACCGACAGGCCGGCCACCATCGGCAGGCCGACGACGAGCAGCGACTTGCCGGTGCGCTTCGCGACGTTGAACGCGATCGGGATCAGCAGCACGAAGCCGACTTCGAAGAACACCGGCAGGCCGACGATGATCGCGACGAACATCATCGCCCAGTGGATGTTCTTTTCACCGAACCAGTCGATCAGCGTGGTCGCGATCCGTTCGGCGCCGCCCGATTCGGCCATCATCTTGCCGAGCATCGTGCCGAGGCCGACGACGATCGCAATGTGGCCGAGCGTGCCGCCGGTGCCCGTTTCGAACGACTTGACGATCTTGTCCATCGGCATGCCGACGACGAGACCGAGGCCGAGCGAGACGATGATCAGCACCAGGAACGGGTAGATCTTGTAGCGCGCGATCATCAGGATCAGCGCGGCAATCGCGATCAGCGTGAATACGAGCAGCATGCTGCCTTGGACGGCCCCCATGTGGCACTCCTCCTAGAATTGTTCGAACCGGGCGAGTCGTTGCGAGTATGCCCGGCTATGCAGGTCTCCGAAACACGGGGGGTACCCACCCCGTCAGGACGCTGAATTTTACTTATCTTTGCGATCCGCGGATAGAACCGGTTCCATCAGCAAAAACCCTCGGTAAAACAAGCACTAACGCTCGCTTTCCGAGGGCTGATTCTTCATTTCATACAAGTATTAACGGGGCAGCTGGCTCGCCGCTTGCGCGAGGCGCGTGACTTCGGCCCAGTCCTGCGCGGCGAGCGCGGCCTTCGGCGTGAGCCACGAGCCGCCGACGCACACGACGTTCGGCAGTTTCAGGAAGTTCGGGGCGGTATCGACCGTGATGCCGCCCGTCGGGCAGAACTTCAGCGCCGGGAACGGACCGTGGAACGCCTGCAGCATCGGCACGCCGCCCGCCTGCTGCGCGGGGAAGAACTTCACGATGTCGTAGCCGAATTCGAGCGCCTGGATGATGTCGCTCGGCGTCATCACGCCCGGCAGCAGCGGCAGGCCCGCGTCGAGCGACGCGAGGTGCAGTTCCTTCGTCAGGCCCGGCGACACGCCGAACGTGGCGCCCGCGCGCTTCGCCTGCGCGCAGTGCTCGGGCTTCGTGATCGTGCCGACGCCGACGACGATGTCGTCCGCGAGCTGGCTCGCGCGCTGGATCGCCTCCAGGCCGGCCGGCGTGCGCAGCGTGATCTCGAGCACCTTCACGCCGCCCGCGTGCAATGCACGCGACACGTTTTCGCCCTGCTCGACCGAGTCGAATGCGAGCACCGGAATGACCGGGCCCAGCTTCACGATTTCAGCAATCGTCTTCATTGAATTGGCTCCTTGAAATTCATGCGGCGACGCTGACGGCGGTTTCGCCGACCAGCGTCCCGAAAACCGATGCGCCCTGCTCGGCCGGCGCTGCGGCCGCGCGGAACACGCCGAACAGTTCGCGCCCGAAACCGACTTCGTTCTCGGCCTGGTGGCGCGGCTGCGCGACCGGGCGCGCGTGCCACTCGGCGTCGTCGACCTCGATGTCGAGCACGCCGGCTTCCGCGTCGATCACGAGCACGTCGCCCGTCTTGACCTTGCCGATCGGGCCGGCCAGCAACGCTTCCGGCGACACGTGGATCACGGCCGGCACCTTGCCCGACGCGCCCGACATGCGGCCGTCGGTGACCAGCGCGACGTGGAAGCCCTGATCCTGCAGCACGCCGAGCAGCGGCGTCAAACGGTGCAGCTCGGGCATGCCGTTGGCGCGCGCGCCCTGGAAGCGCACCACCGCGACGAAATCGCGCTTCAGCTCGCCGCGATCGAACGCTTCCTGCACGGCTTCCTGCGAGTCGAACACGATCGCGGGCGCCGTCACCTTGCGGTGCTCGGGCGCGACCGCCGAGATCTTGATCACGCCGCGGCCGAGCCGGCCCTGCATCAGGCGCAGGCCGCCGTCCGGCTGGAACGGCTCGCGAATGCCGCGCAGCACCTTCGTGTCGTGGCTCTCGGCCGCGCCGTCGACCCACGTCAGCTTGCCGTCGATCAGCTTCGGCTCCTTCGTATAGTGTGCAAGCCCCTTGCCTGCGACCGTCGTCACGTCCTCGTGCAGCAGCCCGCCTTCGAGCAGGTTGCGTACCAGGAACGCGACACCGCCCGCCGCGTGGAAATGGTTCACGTCGGCCTTGCCGTTCGGATAGATCTTCGCGAGCAGCGGCACGACGGCCGACAGCTCGTCGAAGTCGTTCCAGTCGATCAGGATGCCGGCCGCGCGCGCGATCGCGACCAAGTGCAGCGTGTGGTTGGTCGAGCCGCCCGTCGCGAGCAGCGCAACGATCCCGTTGACGATCGCCTTTTCGTCGATCACATGGCCGATCGGCGTGTAGTGGCCGCGCTCGACGGTCAGGTCGAGCACGCGGCGCGCGGCCTCGGCCGTCAGCGCGGTGCGCAGCGGCGTGTGCGGGTGAACGAAAGCGGAGCCCGGCAGGTGCAGCCCCATCAGCTCCATCAGCATCTGGTTGCTGTTCGCGGTGCCGTAGAACGTGCAGGTGCCGTGGCCGTGATACGCGGCCGATTCGGCTTCGAGCAGCGCGTCGCGGCCGACCTGGCCGGTCGCGAACTGCTGGCGGATCTTCGCCTTGTCGTCGTTCGACAGGCCGCTCGTCATCGGGCCGGCCGGCACGAAGATCGTCGGCAGGTGGCCGAACTGCAGCGCGCCGATCAGGAGGCCCGGCACGATCTTGTCGCAGATGCCGAGGCAGAGCGCCGCGTCGAACATGTTGTGCGTGAGCGCGATCGCCGTGCCCATCGCGATCGCTTCGCGCGAAAACAGCGACAGCTCCATCCCCGGGTTGCCCTGCGTGACGCCGTCGCACATCGCCGGCACGCCGCCCGCGAACTGCGCGACCCCGCCGTTCTCGCGCGCGGCGGCCTTGATGATGTCGGGGAAGTCCTTGTACGGCGCATGCGCGGACAGCATCTCGTTGTACGAGGACACGATGCCGATGTTCGGCTCGCGGATCGCCTTGATCGCGAACTTGTCGTTACCCTCGAGGCCCGCGAAGCCGTGCGCGAGATTCGCGCACGACAGCGCGCCGCGTGCCGGGAACTTGCCTTGCGCGCCGTCGATGCGCTGCAGATAGGCGGAACGGGTCGATTGGCTGCGGGCGATCACGCGTTCGGTGACCTTCGCCAGAGTGGGGTGCAGCGACGTCATGCTGGGCGCTCCTGTATGCCGGCCGACACCGGCGGTTGGAATCGTGGGGACGGTCGAGCTTCGTCGATCGAACGAAGGCAGTCTAGTAGAAAAACTACAAGCACGCAATGTGGTTTCGCGCCCTCGCAACCGTTATTCCCGCCACCCGCAAGGCTTTAATCAGTGAAAACCCTAATCCACCTTACTCGACCCACGCCGAAACTTCTGCAATATCGCTAGTAT
This sequence comes from Burkholderia sp. 9775_39, assembly GCF_015712225.1. Lineage (NCBI taxonomy): Bacteria > Pseudomonadati > Pseudomonadota > Betaproteobacteria > Burkholderiales > Burkholderiaceae > Burkholderia > Burkholderia sp. 9775_39. The sequence goes on from NZ_JACCQC010000014.1 coordinate 127,623, forward strand.
TTTTATGTAGATTTTCTACAATTCGATTGCGATACACTCCCGCATCCGAACCCGATTTCCACGTGCCGTCCCATGCTGCCCCGCATTGAAGCGATCCGCCCCGAGCTGCGCCCGTCCGAGCGCAAGCTCGCCGACTACATCCTCGCCGCGCCGCGCGAGGTGCTCGACCTCGCGATGACCGAGTTGTCGACCCGCGCCGGCGTCAGCCAGCCGACGATCGCGCGCTTCTGCCAGGCGCTCGGCTGCAGCGGCTTTCGCGAATTCAAGATCCGGCTCGCGCAGAGCGTCGCGCCGGGCGTGTCGTCGGTGTACCGCGACGTCGAGCCCGACGAACCCGCGCCGGGCATCATCGGCAAGGTGTTCGACCGCACGATCGGCGCGCTGATCGAGGTGCGCAACAGCCTGTCGGCGGGCAGCGTCGCCGACGCGATCGCGCTGCTGTCGAACGCGTCGCGGATCGAGTTCTATGGCGCCGGCGGCTCGGGCATCGCCGCGCAGGACATCCAGCACAAGTTCTTCCGGCTCGGCGTGCCGAGCGTCGCGTATTCGGATCCGCACACGTTCTCGATGTCGTCGGCGCTGCTCGGGCCGCACGACGTCGTCGTCGCGATCTCGAACACCGGCCGCACGCGCGACATCGTCGACGCCGCGCGCTCCGCGCTCGCGTGCGGCGCGAAAGTCGTCGCGATCACGCAAAGCCATTCGCCGCTCGCGAAGCTCGCGACGGTCAGCCTCGCGTCGAACGTCGCCGAGGAAACCGACGTGTTCTCGCCGATGACGTCGCGGATGTCGCATCTCGCGATCGGCGACATCCTCGCGGTCGGCGTCGCGCTGTCGCGCGGGCCGGCGCTGATGGAACGGGTCGGCCGCGCGAAGGAAGCGATCACGCGGCGCCGGATCGACGACCCGACGAAGGAGTAGCGGTCGCGACGACGCCGCGCGTAAACGAACAACGGCGCCCCGAGGGGCGCCGTTGCGCACGATTCGGCGGTGACGTACCGCCGGCCGCGCCGCCGCCGGCCGCGCCGCTCAGAACGGCTTGATCACCACCAGCGCGACCGCCGCGAGCATGCCGAGCACCGGCAGCTCGTTGAACACGCGATACCACTTGTCGGTGCGGCGGTTCTCGCCGCGCTCGAACACCCGCAGCAGGTGCCCGCAATACGCGTGGTAGACGATCAGCAGCAGCACCACGGTCACCTTCGCGTGGATCCAGCCCTGCCCCTGGCCGATGCCGATCACGAGCCACAGCCACAGCCCGCACGCGAGCGCCGGCACCGCGATCATCGTCATGAAACGGAACAGCTTGCGCGCCATCAGCAGCAGGCGCCGCACCGCGGCCGGATCGGTCTCCATGGCCAGGTTCACGTAGATGCGCGGCAGGTAGAACAGCCCCGCGAACCACGCGGCGATCAGAACGACATGGAACGTCTTGACCCAGAGCATTGCCATCGGTTGTGCGCCTCGCTGTTGACTTACTGACGGCCTTCGCCGTGCCCGAGCACCACGTACTTCAGCGACGTGAGCCCTTCCAGGCCGACCGGGCCGCGCGCGTGCAGCTTGTCGTTCGAGATGCCGATTTCCGCGCCGAGGCCGAATTCGAAACCGTCCGCGAAGCGCGTCGACGCGTTGACCATCACGCTCGCAGAATCGACTTCGCGCAGAAAACGCATCGCACGGTCGTGATCCTCGGTGACGATCGCGTCCGTGTGATGCGAGCCGTAATGGTTGATGTGCTCGATCGCGGCGTCGAGGCCGTCGACGACCTTGATCGCGAGCACCGGCGCCAGATACTCGGTGTGCCAGTCTGCTTCCGTCGCGTCGACGAGCGGGCCGACGCCCGCGTCGGCGAGCACCGCGCGCGCGGTCGCATCGACGCGCAGTTCGACCTGCTTGTCGCGATACAGCTTGCCGAGCGGCGGCAGCAGCTTCGCGGCGATGCCGCTCGACACGAGCAGCGTCTCCATCGTGTTGCAGGTGCCGTAGCGGTGCGTCTTCGCGTTGTCGCAGACGGTCAGCGCCTTGTCGAGATCGGCGCGATCGTCGACGTACACGTGGCAGATGCCATCGAGGTGCTTGATCATCGGCACGCGCGCCTCGTTGATCAGCCGTTCGATCAGGCTCTTGCCGCCGCGCGGCACGATCACGTCGACGTATTCGGTCATCGTGATCAGCTTGCCGACCGCCGCGCGATCGGCCGTCGCGACGACCTGCACCGCGTCCTGCGGGAGGCCTGCCGCCTCGAGCCCTTCGCCGATCAGCTTCGCGAGCGCCGCATTCGATTCGAGCGCTTCGGAGCCGCCGCGCAGGATCGTCGCATTGCCGGACTTCAGGCACAGCGCGGCCGCGTCGATCGTCACGTTCGGGCGCGACTCGTAGATGATGCCGATCACGCCGAGCGGCACGCGCATCTGGCCGACCTGGATCCCGCTCGGGCGGAACTTGAGGTTGCCGATCTCACCGATCGGATCGGCGAGCGACGCAACCTGGCGCAGCCCTTCGACCATCGTCTTCAGCGCCTTGTCCGACAGCGTCAGGCGGTCGACGAACGCCGCATCGAGCCCCTTTTCACGGGCACGGGCGACGTCGCGTGCGTTCGCCTCCTTCAGCGCCTGCGCGTCGCGCTCGATCGCGCGGGCCACGGCGTCGAGGGCCGCGTTCTTCGCGGCCGTGCTGGCGCGCGCCATCGCGCGGGAAGCGTGCCGGGCGCGGCGGCCCAGGTCGGTCATGTACTGATCGATATCCATCGTGTGACTCGAGAAGCGAGCCGCGCGGAGCGGCATGAATTCGTGGGGAAGCGGGGGACGGCCACCCGGGGACGGCCACCCGGGGACGGCCACCCGGGACTGCCGTCCGGGAGTGACGATTCGCGGGACAACCGTCCGTGCAGGGCAGCGGCCGATATGCCGCGCCAGCTATCGAAGCATTGTAAGCGGGTTGCGCAGCGCGCGCTGAAGGCCCGAACGGGACTTAGCGTCGCACGCGACCCGCGGTCGGCGGTCGCTCGCCGCGGGCGCCCGCGACCGTCATCGCGAGCTGGAACAGCCCGTCCCACGGATCGGGCGGCGGTTCGTCCTGCGTGCGGCGGCCCGGCGTGACGGCCGTCAGCCCCTTGACCTGCCGGTCGAGCTTCGCGGCGAACGCGAGCGCCTTTTCGAGCACCGCCTCCGACACGCGGTTCAGCGCGGGCGCGATCAGCCGCTCGCGCGGCCCCCACACACGGTTCTCGCGCAGCAGCGTCGCGAGCGGCTTGCCGGCCGTCGTGCCGCGCTTGATCCGCAGCAGCGTGCGCAACTCCTCGACGACGGCCCACATCACGAGCACGATCGCCTCGCCCTCGCCTTTCAGCCCGTCGATCATCCGCGCGAGCCGCGCGGCGTCGCCGGCGAGCATCGCTTCGTTCAGCTTGAACACGTCGTAGCGCGCGACGTTCAGCACCGCGTCGTGCACCTGCTCGAACGACAGCGCGCCCTGCGGATACAGCAGCCCGAGCTTCTGGATTTCCTGGTGCGCGGCGAGCAGGTTGCCCTCGACGCGCTCCGTGATGAACTGCAGCGCGCGCCGCCCGTCCTCGCCGGGCGCGGCGCGCTGGCCCTGCATCGCGAGTCGCTGGCCGATCCAGTTCGGCAGTTGCGCACGGTCGACCGGATCGATCTTCAGCGCGACGCCGCCGTTCTGCAGCGCGGTAAACCATGCGGATTTCTGCGTGGCCGCGTCGAGGCGCGGCAACGTGACGAGCATCAGCGCGTCGGGGTTGGGCGTGGCCGCGAGCGTCTTCAGCGCGTCGGCGCCTTCCTTGCCGGGCTTGCCCGACGGAATGCGCAGTTCGATCAGCTGGCGCTCGCCGAACAGCGACATCGCCTGGGTCGCGCCGAGCAGCACGCTCCAGTCGAAGCCGCGCTCGACCGTATGCACCGACCGCTCGGTGAAGCCGGCCGCGCGTGCGGCCGCACGAATGCGGTCGCACGCTTCCTGCGCGAGCAGCGGCTCGTCGCCGTAGACGGTATAAAGCCCGGCCAACCCCTTCGCGAGGTGCGGCTCCAGCGCATCAAGTCGCAATTGCATCGCTGCGTGCGCCCGCGATCAGAGCGGCGGCGGCGGCAGCGGCGCGCGCGGCGCCACGCCCGGCACCACGTCCTCCGGCGCCGGCGTCAGCGAGTGGACGATCGCGAGGCGCCGCATCAGCTGGTCGACCGCGTCGTTCTGCATGTCGCCGTACAGGATGTCGGCTTCCTGCGCCTTCGCGTTCGTGTACTGGTCGCTGTACGTCATCGCGCGGTTCAGCGCGATCGCGCTCGGCGGGATCAGCACGGTGCCGTCCTTGCTCGTCAGCGTGTAGTTCAGCGTGTAGAACAGCGCGTATTCCTGCGCGGAGCCGTACTTGTTGAGCGTCAGCGTGTTCTGGCCACGCGACTCCCACATGCGCAGCACGGCGTCGGCGTCGTCCGCCGACTTGACGATCTTCGTGTCGCTGCCGGCCTGGACGAGGCGCGTGAGCCGCGCCTCGACGGGCGCCGGCGCACCGGCCACGAACAGGTGCTTGAACGCGTAGTCCTGCTGGCCGCGCAACTGGAAGCCGCATGCCGACAGCGCGACCGCGCTGCCGACGAGCATCAAAAACGATCTGCGGATCACCTTCGCTCCTTCTGGGTACGTCCGACGGCCGGCGGCCGTCAGACGACGATGTTCACGAGGCGGCCCGGCACGACGACGATCTTCTTCGCCGGCTTGCCGTCGCTGAACTTCGCGAATGCCTCGTCGGCGACCGCCGCCGCTTCGATCGCGTCGCGGCTCGCATCCTTCGCGACCTTCAGCGCACCGCGCACCTTGCCGTTCACCTGCAGCACGAGTTCGATCTCGGCCTGCTCGAGCGCGGCCTCGTCGACCTTCGGCCACGGCGCATCGAGCAGCGGGCCGAATTCGTCCGCGTAGCCGAGCGCCTTCCACAGCTCGAACGTGACGTGCGGCACGACCGGGTACAGCACGCGCAGCAGCACGCCGTACGTCTCGCGCAGCACGGCGGGCGTCGCGCCCTTCGCGCCGTCGATTGCGTTCAGCATCTTCATCGCGGCCGACACGACCGTGTTGTACTGCAGGCGCTGGTAGTCGAAATCGGCCTGCTTCAGCACGCTGTAGATCTCGCGGCGCAGCGCCTTGTCGGCGTCGCCGAGCGTCGCGGCGTCGAACCCGGCGCGCGCGGCGAGCGCTTCGCGGTTGCCGTAGCCGAAGCTCCACACACGGCGCAGGAAGCGGCTCGCGCCTTCGACGCCCGCGCCCGACCACTCGAGCTGCTGCTCGGGCGGTGCCGCGAACATCGTGAACAGGCGCGCGGTATCGGCGCCGTACTGGTCGATCAGCAGTTGCGGATCGACGCCGTTGTTCTTCGACTTCGACATCTTCTCGATGCCGCCGAGCACGACCGGCTGGCCGTCCGCGTTCAGCGTCGCACCGACCGGGCGCCCCTTGTCGTCGTGCGTGACCGTCACGTCGAGCGGGTTGTACCAGGTCTTCTTGCCTGCCGCGTCCTCGCGGTAGTACGTCTCGTTCAGCACCATCCCCTGCGTGAGCAGGTTCTTCGCCGGCTCGCCGAACTTCACGAGGCCGAGGTCGCGCATCACCTTGGTCCAGAAACGCGAATACAGCAGGTGCAGGATCGCGTGCTCGATGCCGCCGATGTATTGGTCCATCGGCATCCAGTAATCGGTGCGCGCGTCGACCATGGTCTCGGCGTCCGGCGCCGTGTAGCGCGAGAAGTACCACGACGAATCGACGAAGGTGTCCATCGTGTCGGTTTCGCGCTTCGCGGCCGCGCCACACTTCGGGCACGTGCAGTTCAGGAACGCTTCCGACTTCGCGAGCGGGTTGCCCGTGCCGTCCGGCACGAGGTCTTCCGGCAGCACGACCGGCAGATCCTGCTCCGGCACCGGCACGTCGCCGCACGACGGGCAGTGGATGATCGGGATCGGCGTGCCCCAGTAGCGCTGGCGCGACACGCCCCAGTCGCGCAGGCGCCACGTGACTTGCTTGTCGCCGAAGCCGCCGGCCTTCAGGTCGGCCGCGACCACGTCGACCGCTTCCGCGTAGCGCAGGCCGTCGTACTTGCCGCTGTTCACGCAGACCGCGGTTTCCTTGTCGCCGTACCACTCTTGCCATGCGTCGAGCGAGTACGTCTGTCCTTCGCTCGCGATCACCTGCTTGATCGGCAGGTCGTATTTCTTCGCGAACGCGAAATCGCGCTCGTCGTGGCCCGGCACGCCCATCACCGCGCCTTCGCCATAGCTCATCAGCACGTAGTTGCCGATCCACACCTCGACCGGCTCGCCGGTCAGCGGGTGCTTGACCGAGAAGCCGGTCGCGACGCCCTTCTTCTCCATCGTCGCGACGTCGGCCTCGGCGACACCGCCGCGCTTGCATTCTTCGATGAACGCGAGCAGTTCCGGCTTGTCCTGCGCGAGGCGCGTGGCGAGCGGGTGCTCGGCCGCGATGGCGCAGAACGTGACGCCCATGATCGTGTCGGCGCGCGTCGTGAACACGCGCAGCAGCTTCTGCTCGCCGTCGAGTTCGTACGGGAAGCCGAAGTTCACGCCGAAGCTCTTGCCGATCCAGTTCTGCTGCATGATCTTCACGCGCTCGGGCCAGCCGAGGCCGTCGAGATCGTTCAGCAGCTCATCCGCGTACTGCGTGATGCGCAGGTAGTACATCGGGATCTCGCGCTTCTCGACGAGCGCGCCCGAGCGCCAGCCGCGGCCGTCGATCACCTGCTCGTTCGCGAGCACGGTCTGGTCGACCGGGTCCCAGTTCACGGTGCCCGTCTTCTTGTACGCGATGCCCTTCTCGAGCATCTTCAGGAACAGCCACTGGTTCCACTTGTAGTAGTCGGGCTTGCACGTCGCGATTTCGCGCGACCAGTCGATCGCGAGGCCCATCGACTGCATCTGGCCCTTCATGTAGTCGATGTTGTCGTAGGTCCACTTCGCGGGCGGCACGCCGTTCGCCATCGCGGCGTTCTCGGCCGGCATCCCGAACGCGTCCCAGCCCATCGGCATCAGCGTGTTGTAGCCGTTCATCCGCAGATAGCGGTACATCACGTCGTTGATCGTGTAGTTGCGCACGTGACCCATGTGCAGCTTGCCGGACGGGTACGGCAGCATCGATACGCAGTAGAACTTCGGCTTCTGCGAATCTTCCTTCGTCTTGTAGGCATCGGCTGCGCGCCAGTCGCCCTGGGCGGCGGCTTCGACGTCGGCGGGTACGTATCTCTCGTGCATGGTGTGGTTCGGGCTAGGCTTTAAGCGGCGCGACGGCTCGCGCGCAGGATTGGATCGAAAATCGTGCGTGCCCGGCGCGGGAACGGGCTGACCGGTTCCGCGCCGGGAAAAACGTCGATTATACCGCCCGTGCGGGCCCGCACGGCCGGTCGCGCGGGCCAGGGCCCGTTCACGCCAATAACGGGCTTGCGCCGGCCCCCGGAATGAATTTTTCCAAACCGGGGAGCGCGCGCCGGGGCCCGCAGCGACGGCGTATCAGGCGTATCAGGGTTTCGCGCCGGCGGCGGCCGGCGCGGCCGCGCTCCCGGCCGGCGGCACGTCGGTCACGAAGCCGATCCGCGTGAGGCCCGCGGCCTGCGCGGCGCCCATCACCTGCGCGATCACGTCGTAGCGCGTCGCGCGCGACGCACGCAGCCGCAGTTCGGGCGGCGCGGCGCCCGCGGCGGCGGCCTTGAACCGCGCCGGCAGCGCGTCGAGCGCCACGGGCGCGTCGTCCCAGTAGAGCTTGCCCGCGTCGTCGATCGACAGGGTGACGGATTGCGGCGTGTCGCGCGCGACGCTGGCCGCGACCTTCGGCAGGTCGAGCCGGATCGCGTGCGTCATCAGCGGCGCGGTGATGATGAAGATGACGAGCAGCACGAGCATCACGTCGATCAGCGGCGTCATGTTGATTTCCGCCATCGGCGCGGACGTCTTGTGGTGCTCGAGCCCGCCGAATGCCATGGTCGTTCCTCCGGAACCGGCGCGTCAGGCGCCCTGCGCGCACACGAAGACGTGCAGATCGCGCGCGAAGCCGTCGAGTTCCTCGGCGAGCTGCCGGACGAGCCGGCCGAGGATGTTGTACGCGAGCACCGCGGGAATCGCGACGACCAGCCCGAACGCGGTCATGATCAGCGCCTCGCCGACCGGCCCCGCGACGTTCTCGATCTGCGCCTGCCCGCTCGCGGCGATGCTGCCGAGCGCGTGATAGATGCCCCACACGGTGCCGAGCAGCCCGACGAACGGCGCGGTGCTGCCGATCGACGCGAGCAGCACCTGGCCGAATTCGAGACGCCGCTGCGAGCGCAGCATCGCGTGACGCAACGCGCGCAGCACGCGTTCGCTGCGCTCGACACGCGCGGCCAGCGCGGCCGGGTCGTGGTCGTCGGCCGCATCGCGCGCGGCTTCGGCGAGCGGCACGAACACGCGCTCGCGATCGGCGCCGGCCAGCGCGGCGATGCCCGCGTCGAGCGACGGCGCGCGCCAGAACGCGGCGAGCGCGCGCGGCCCCTGCCGCTTCGCGCGGACCAGCAGCCAGGCTTTCATGAAGAGGAAGCACCAGCTGGCGACGGACATCGCCAGCAGCACATAGGAGACGGCGTGCGTGATCGCATCGCCGCTTTCGAGGTAGTGGACAACGCCGGTGGGAATCGCCATCGGAGTTTCCTCGCGGTGTCAGCGCAGGCCGAGCACGTCCTGCATGTCGAACAGGCCGGCGCCGCGCGCCGACAGGAAGCGGACCGCACGCAACGCGCCCTGCGCGTACGACACGCGGCTCGACGACTTGTGCGTGATCTCGATGCGCTCGCCGATCCCGGCGAACAGCACGGTGTGATCGCCGACGATGTCGCCGCCGCGCACCGCGGCAAAGCCGATCGACGACGGATCGCGCTCGCCCGTCACGCCGTGGCGGCCGTACACCGCGCAGTCGTCGAGCGAGCGGCCGAGCGCGCCGGCGACGGCTTCGCCCATCATCAGCGCGGTGCCCGACGGCGCGTCGACCTTGTGGCGGTGATGCGCTTCGATGATCTCGATGTCGTAGCCGTGCGAGAAATGCTTCGCCGCGAATTCGAGCAACTTCAGCGTGACGTTCACGCCGACGCTCATGTTCGCCGCGAACACGATGCCGATCTTGCCCGCCGCGGCTTGCAGCTCGGCCTTCTGCTCGGCGGTGAAGCCGGTCGTGCCGATCACGAGCTTCACGTCGTGGCGCAGCGCGGCCGCAATATGGGCCATCGTGCCTTCCGGACGCGTGAAATCGATCAGGTACTCGGCCTGCGCGAACACGGCGTCGAGATCGTCGGTCAGCTTGATCCCGGTGTCCTTGCCGAGGAACGCACCGGCGTCCTGGCCGAGGAACGGCGAACCGGCGCGGTCGAGCGCGCCGACGAGCTGCGCGTCGGCATCGTTGAGAACGGCTTCGATCAGCATCCGGCCCATTCGGCCCGATGCGCCGGCAATCGCAATCTTCATGGCTTTCTACACGACAGGTCTAAAGGCGGGCGGCGCATGCCGCCCCGTTTCCGCACGCCGGCCGCTTACTGCGCCGGTGCGGTGAGCGGCTGGTTCTGCAGGTTGTCCGAGCCTTGCGGGCCGACGGGCGGCGACGCCTCGTTCGACACGTTCGGCGGCGGCGGACGGTGGAACTGGAACTGCGGCTGGATCGCCGGCGCGGCGCCCGGCGGCTGGCCGCCCGGCACCGGCGCGCCGCCCGAGGCCTGCGCGGCCGGCGTGAACCGGCGCGAACCCGAACCCTGGCCCGACACCTGGTTGGTCGCGCGGTTCGCCGCGCGCGCCGCCTGGGCGTTCGCATCCTGGTCGACCGCCGCGCCGGATGCCGGCACGGTGGCCGGGCTCGCCGCAGCGGCAGCCTGCGCGGCGCTCGCGGCGGCCGCGGCTTCGGAAGCCTTCTTCGCCGCGGCAGCGGCCTTCGCCTTCTTGCCGCCGCGGTCGCCGTCGATGTCGGCCAGCAGGTCGAGCTCGGACGGCAGGTTGTCGGCGCCGGTCCAGCTCGTGACGCGATCGCCCGAGAAGTTGACCACGAGGTCGCGCTGCTGGACGATCGACGTCGAGCCGCGCTTGAAGTAGAAGAGATAATCCCAGCGATCCGCGTGGAACATGTCCGCCAGCAGCGGTGTGCCGAGCAGCGCGCGGACCTGCTCGCGCGTCATGCCGGCCTGCAACTGTGCGGCTTTCTCCTGCGACACGAAGTTGCCCTGCACGACGGTGATCCGATACGGCGTGATGCTCTGCGCAATGCGCTGCGTCACGCTGTCGTACGACGAACAACCCGCCAGCGCGACAACGGCGGCGGCAGCGATGATGGCACTCCGCATGCGACTCCTCTGAAAGTGCGAAAGCGATTCTGGGATCATTTCCTTCACCGTGCTGGCCCGCGTGCAGGCCGCGCGTATATCTGGAACGGCGAAAAGCCGGTAACATTGAAGCCCTGCATTGTACTCTAGGGATGCCTAGCCATGACCAATCCGACGGATCTCAAGAATATCGGGCTAAAGGCCACCCTACCGCGCCTCAAGATTCTCGAGATCTTCCAGCAGAGCCCCGTGCGCCACCTGACGGCCGAAGACGTCTACCGCAACCTGCTCAACGAGCAGCTCGACATCGGGCTCGCCACCGTCTATCGCGTGCTCACGCAGTTCGAGCAGGCCGGCCTGCTGTCGCGCAGCAACTTCGAATCCGGCAAGGCGGTGTTCGAGCTGAACGAAGGTTCGCACCACGACCACCTCGTGTGCCTCGATTGCGGCCGCGTCGAGGAATTCTTCGACGCCGAGATCGAGAGCCGCCAGCAGGCGATCGCGAAGGAACGCGGTTTCCGGCTCCAGGAGCACTCGCTCGCGATGTACGGTTCGTGCACGACCGAGAACTGCCCGCACCGCAAGCACTGAAGCGCGCCACCCGCGCACGCAAGACGGCCCGGCCGGCATCTCGCCGCCCGGGCCGTCCGCTTTTTCGGGGAATGGCGCCGCGCGCCCGGAAGGCTTACGAAAGCCCTTCGGCGCCCGCGCAGGCCGGCTCGAACTCGAGCGCCCACGCGCATTCCAGCGGGATCTCGTCGCAATTCGGCTGCGGCCCGCCGCGATCGACGATCACGAAATCGCTGACCGCGTCGAGCGCGAGCAGCGGATGGTGCCAGACGCCCTTCGCATAATTGACGCCCTGCCAGCCCTCGGCCAGGAACGCGCGCATCGCGTCGGGCCGGAATTCGCCGGCCGGCGCGACGACGATCGCGTAGCGCGACACCGCCGCGAGCGGGATGAACGCCTGGCTGCCGTGAGGATGACGCTCCATCAGCGTGATCGCGACCGGCACCGCGCGCGGCTGCGCGCGAAACACGCTGACGAGCGGCCGGCCGCCGTCCGCGCAGACGTCGATCGTCGCGAGATCGTGAAAGCGCTCGGTCGTGCCGCCGTTGATCGGGAAATGCCGCGCGCCTTCGAGCGCGATCACGTCGCCGAACGGCGCGAACGCTTCGCGGGTCAGGCGCTCGACGCGCAGGATCGGGGTTCCGCTCATGCCGCTGCCCTCCTTCAAGCCGGCTCGCCCCACAGACGCAGGCGCGACACGCCGCCGTCCGGGAAGATGTTGAACCGCACGTGCGTGACGGGGCCTAGCGCCGCGAGCTGGTCGAACGTGTGCACGTGATCCATCTGCAGCTTCTGCTCGCCGAGCAGTTCGGCCCAGAACATCGCCTGCGTGACGAGCGAATCGTCGGTGCCGCCCGTGACGTGCGCGGCCTGCAGCGAGCAGCGATCGGGGAAATTGCCCTTGAAGAACGCCGTGTCGACCTCGACGCGCCGGAGGATGCCCGGCCGCGCGAGCGCGACGATCGCCCAGTCGTTGCCGGGCTCGCGGCGGCGCCGCGTTTCCCAGCCGTCGCCCATGTTCACGCCGCGCCCCGGCATCAGCATCTGCGAGGCCGGGCCGAAGTGCTGGTTGTTCGCGGCCACCAGATAACCGCCGTTCTCGATCGCCGCGAGATCGACCAGCTCGCCGGCCGGCACGTGACGCCAGTCGCGCTGCGGCTGGCCGTACACGCGCAGCCGCGCGAGCCCGCCGTCCGGATACAGGTTCACGCGCAGGTGCGTGACCGGCCGCGCATCGTCGACGCTCACGTAGTGATGCGAGTTGCCCTGCAGCGTCGTCGCGGGGACGATGGTGCGCCACTCGGCGTCGTCGGGCGGCGTGTCGCCGTCCACCGCGCAGGCCTCGATCGACGCGGCCGGCGGGAAGTTGCCGGTGAAGTGGCTCGTATCGAGATCGACGCCGACAATCACGCCCGGCCGCGCCAGACGCACCACGCAAAAGTCGTGGCCGGTCGTGCGCTTGCGGCGCGTTTCCCAGCCGTCCATCCACTTGCCGTGGTCGTCGTACTTGCCGGGAATGAACACGGCCGGCTCCGGATTCAGCATGCGCTCCTTCGGCGCGAAGAATTCGTCGCTGGCGAACAGCGCCTGCGCCCCGAGGCGCGGGTCGGCGAGGTTCATGTAGCGCCGCGTGAAAGCCGGCGCGTTCGGATCGAGAATGGGGGCTGCCATGTCGTCTCCATCATGTTGAGAAGCGCCGGCACGTCATCGCACCGGTCGCATGAAGTTCGGTCGCGCGGGGCGGCCAGGGGCGCCGCGCCGCGCGGGAGTCGCGTTCAGAGCGCGTGGGCCTGGTCGCCGGCGACCGGTGCGGCGCTGCCCGGCGCGTCGGCCACGTAGCGCAGCTCGCGGTTCAGCACGCGTTTCGCGCGGGCGCGGTCGATGTCGTTCTCCCACACCGCGACGACGACCGTCGCGACGCAGTTGCCGATCAGGTTGGTCAGCGCGCGGGCGATGCCGACGAACCAGTCGACCGGCAGGATCAGCACGAGGCCGAGCACCGGAATCGCGGGAATCGCCGACAGCGTCGCCGCGAGGATCACGATCGCCGAGCCGGGGATGCCGTGCGCGCCCTTCGACGTGACGAGCGACACGAGCAGCACGACGATCAGGTCGTGCGTGGACAGCGGCGTGTTGGTGGCCTGTGCGATGAACAGCACGGCGAGCGTCAGGTAGATCGAGAAGCCGTCGAGGTTGAACGAATAGCCGGTCGGGATCACGAGGCCGACGGTCGAATCCTTGATGCCCATGTATTCGAGCTTGCTCATCACCTGCGGCAGTACCGCGTCCGACGACGCCGTGCCGAGCACGATCGACAGTTCCTCGCGCAGGTAGCGGATCAGCTTGAACACCGAGAAGCCCGCGAGCCGCATCACCGCACCGAGCACGACCGTGACGAACACGAAGCAGCTCAGGTAGAACACCGCGACCAGGTAGCCGAGCTGCTTGAGCGACGCGACGCCGTACTTGCCGGTCGTGAACGCGATCGCGCCGAGCACGCCGAGCGGCGCGAGCTTGATGATGAAGCCGATGATCCGGAAGAACACGTGCGACAGTTCCTCGATCAGCGAATTGACGCGCTGCGCCTTGTCGCCGAGCAGCGACAGCGCGGAGCCGAACAGCACCGCGAACACGAGGATCTGCAGGATGTCGCCCTTCGCGAACGCGTCGATCGCGGTCTCGGGAATGATCTTCATCAGGTAGCCGGCCGTGTCCTTCAGGCTTTCGGCGTTCTTCGCGTACGTCGACAGCGACGCCGCGTCGAGCGAGCGCAGGTCGATGTTCATCCCGACGCCCGGGCGCGTGAGCCACGCGAGCACGAGCCCGATGCCGAGCGCGAGCGTCGTCATCACCTCGAAGTAGACGACGGCTTTCAGGCCGACCCGGCCGACCTTCTTCAGGTCGCCCGCATTGGCCATCCCGCTGACCACGACGCAGAACACGATCGGGCCGATGACCATCTTGATGAGCTTCAGGAAGCCGTCGCCGAGCGGTCGCAGCGACTCGGCGAAATGCGGGAAGAACGCGCCTAGCGCGACCCCCAGGATCAATGCGACGACTACCCGGCCAAACAGCGAATTGAGGAATTTCGACACGGCGCTCTCCCGATCCAACGGTTGCAGTTTCGTCTGTTCATACTGGTAAGACCAGTGGTGTTATGGTGGATAGTAGGAAGCCGATATAGTGGCGTCAAGGACGGACAAAATAGGGATTTCCCGCCCCTGTGCACGCCCCGCCGGCGCATCGGAAAGGGGCGGATCGTGGCTTTCCCGTAGGGCCGTCGTGCACCGCCCGCGTGCGGATTACAATCCCGGTCAGACCGGCCATCGTTCACATCATGAAAAATGTTCCGCATACCGTGACCGACGCCGCCATCGCAACGATCCGCGACCGGATCGAGGCAGGCGTGTATCCGGTCGGCAGCCTGCTGCCGGCCCAGCGCCAGCTCTCCGAGGAGCTGGAGATCAGCCGCGCGTCGCTGCGCGAGGCGCTGTCGACGCTCGAGGCGCTCGGGATGCTGCGCATCCGCGCGGGCAAGGGCGTGTACGTCGAAAGCGCGCAGGCGTCGGCCGCGCATCCGTGGCAATTCGCCGAGCAGTCGTCGCCGCCCGATACCTACCAGATGCGCTATGCGCTCGAAGGGTTCGCCGCGCGAATGGCCGCGCACGTGGTCAGCGATGCCGACATCGCGTGGTTCGAGGACAACCTCGCCGACCTGCACGTCGCGCTGACCGAAAGCGCGCTCGACGAGGCGTCGCGGCTCGATTTCGACTTCCACATGCGGATCATCCATCTGGCCGGCAACGCGGCGATCGAGTCCATCCTGCGCAGCAGCGCGGACATCATGAAGGAAAGCCAGCGCATGCCGTTCTACCGGCGCGAGCTGCTGCTGTCGACGTGGCACGAGCACCGCGCGATCGTCGACGCGCTGATCGCGCGCGATGCGGCGGCCGCCGGCACCGCGATCGAAACGCACATCGCGAACGCCGCGCAGCGCGCGGGCATCTTCTTCCCGACGCCCGGCGCGTAATCCTCCCGCGCCGCCGCCCGGCCGGTCCGGTCACCGTTCCGACCGATCGCGATACGCGCGCACGCGCTCGATGAGCGCGCGGGCCGCGACGCTGCGGTACGCGCCCTTGCGCGTGAGCAGCGCGGCCGTGCGCGTCGGCAGCGGCGGATCGATCTCCAGCGCGCACAGGTCGCCGCTCTCGCGCGCGACCGCGTCGGGCAGCACCGTCGCGAGCCGGCCGCGCCGCACGAGCGCCAGCACCGCGCTGACCGTATTCGTCTCGATCGCGATCAACGGTCGCGCGTCGTGCTCGACGAAATACCGGTCGATCCGCTCGCGCGTCGCGAACGCACGGCTCAGCAGCACCAGCGGCTCGCCGCCGAGTTCGGCCGGCGTGAGCGCGCGGCGATGGCGCGCGAGCCGATGCGTGCGGCCCGTCACCAGCGCGAGCGGCTCGTCCCACAGCGGCAGCGCGTCGATGTCCGGCGCGCGCGGCGGCATGAACGCGAAACCGGCGTCGAGCCGGTCGTCCGCGAGCAGCGCCTCGATGCGTTCCTGCGGCATCGCGTCGATCGTCAGCGCGACGTTCGGATGGTCGGCATGGAACGCGTCGATCAGCGAGCCGCTCAGGTAGGCCGCGAATGTCGGCATCATCGCGAGCCGCAGCGAACCGCGGCCGAGATCCGCGACATCGTGCAGCGCGCGCTGCACGGTATCGAGCTCGTGCAGCGCCGCGCGCGCATGGCGCGCATAGACCTCGCCGAATTCGGTGAGCCGCACCGTGCGGCCCGAGCGGTCGAACAGCTGCACGCCGAGCGTTTCCTCGAGCTGGCGGACCTGCTGCGACAGCGTCGGCTGCGACACGTGCAGCGCGTCGGCCGCGCGCGTGAAACTGCGCTGCTCGGCGACGGCCAGGAAATAGCGGATGTGGCGGAGAAGCATCGCGGCCAACGTATTGGTTTTGCCAATAGAGACCATAACGATCCAGTCTTGGACGCTATGGGTCGATTCCCGCATCATACGCACATCCGCTTCCGCGCACCGCCGCTGCCGGCGCACCGGAGCGGCACGCCCGGGCCTGCCCTGCCACCGCCCGCCGCACGACGATCCGCCGCCCGCCCGATCCGGGCCCGGCCGCGATCCGCCCGGCGCGCATCGGCTCACCGCCGATCCGTCGACGCGGGCCCCGATTTCCGTCACCCCGCGCAGCCGACGGCCCCGTGCCGCCGGCCGGCGCCGCCGTTTTTCGCGATCATGGAACCGCATCACGACAACCACCCTCCCCTCACCCGCGGCATGACGCTGCTGTTCGCGTGCGCGTGCGGCATCGTCATCGGCAACATCTACTACGCGCAGCCGCTGCTCGCCGCGATCGCGCACAGCTTCGGGCGCGCGCCGACCGAGCTCGGCTATCTCGTCACGCTGACGCAGCTCGGCTATGCGGCCAGCCTGCTGCTGATCGTGCCGCTCGGCGATGCGGTCAATCGCCATACGCTGATCGTGCGGTTGCTGATGCTGAACGTCGTCGCGCTGGTCGCGGTCACGTTCAGCACCAACTTCACGATGTTCGTCGTCGCGAACGTCGCGGTCGGCTTCGTCACCTGTTCGACGCAGCTGCTCGTGCCGTTCGCGGCGTCGCTCGCCGATGCGCGCTCGCGCGGCCGCGCGGTCGGCACCGTGATGAGCGGGCTCCTGCTCGGCATCCTGCTCGCGCGCGTCGCGGCCGGCGCGATCGCCGACGGGTTCGGCTGGCGCGCGGTGTACGGCATCGCCGCGGTGCTGGTGCTCGCGCTGACCGCAGTGCTCGCCGTGAAGCTGCCGAAGGATCGGCGCGACGCGCGGCTCGACTATGCGGCGCTGATGAAGTCGCTCGTCGCGCTGGTGCGCGCGCAGCCGCTGATCGCGCTGCGCTCGACCTACGGCGCGCTCGTGTTCGCGTGCTTCAGCCTGCTGTGGACGGGTCTCACGTTCCTGCTGAGCCAGCCGCCGTACAGCTATTCCGAAGGACAGATCGGCCTGTTCGGCATCGTCGGCGCAGTCGGTGCGCTCGCGGCGACGTCGGCCGGCCGGCTGGTCGATCGCGGCCACGGCAATGCCGCCACCGGCCTGTTCGCGGCGGCCGTGCTCGGCGCGTTCGCGCTGATCGCGACCGGCGCGCATTCGCTCGCGGCGCTGATCGCCGGCATCCTGCTGCTCGACGTCGGCGTGCAGGGCATGCACATCTCGAACCAGAGCGTGATCTATGCGCTGGCCGGCCATGCGCGCAGCCGCGTGACGACGATCTACCTGACGAGCTACTTCATCGGCGGCGCGCTCGGCTCGTTCGCGGCGAGCGTCGCGTACGGCCTCGACGGCTGGCGCGGCGTATGTATCGCGGGTGCCGCGCTATCGGGTGTGCTGATCGCGCTGTGGCTCGCGTCGCAACGCGTCGGTTCGCGGCAGGTCACGCAATGAGGCGGTAGAGCGGCAATCCAGCAATTCGTTTGCGCCGCACGACGAAAAAGGCACGCGCCGCGCATCGCGGGCGTGCCTTTTTGCCAGGGGCGTCACTGCCGTCTCGACGCGCCAGCGCCGCACCGTCACGCGGCCTCGCTCGCGAAATCGATCAGCACCTTCATCGCCCGCTGGCGGTCGCCTGCCAGTTCGAATGCGAGGTTCGCGTCGCGCATCGGGAACACGCGCGTGACGGCCGGCCGCAGGTCGACGCGCCCCGCGTTGATCAACTGCACCGCCAGCGCGAATTCCGCGTGGAAGCGGAACGAGCCGCAGATCGACAGCTCCTTCGCGACCACGACGTTCTGCGGCAGGCTCACGTCGCCGCCGAGCCCGAGCTGCACGACGATGCCGCGCGGGCGCATCACGTCCAGCCCGTCGCGCAGCGCGCGCGCATTGCCCGAACACTCGATCATCACGTCGAACGTACCCTTGCCGGCGCCGTAGCGTTCGACCCAGCCGGCATCGGCCGCCGCATTGATCGTGCGGTCCGCGCCGAGCGCGCTCGCGATTTCCAGCGGCGCGTCGACGACGTCGGTCGCGACGATCTCCGCCGCGCCGTGCACGCGCGCCGCCGCGACCGCCAGCACGCCGATCGGCCCGCACCCCGATACGAGCACGCGCTTGCCGATCAGCGGGCCTGCCCGCGACACCGCATGCAGCCCGACCGCGAACGGCTCGGCGAGCGCCGCGAGCGACAGCGGCACGTGATCGGCGACCTTCACGCACTGCACCGCGTCGCACACGAGCGCGTTGCGAAACGCGCCCTGCACGTGCGGCATCCGCATCGCGCTGCCGTAGAAGCGCATGTCGAGACACTGGTTCGGCAGCCCTTCGAGACAGTAGCGGCACACGCCGCACGGCCGGCTCGGATTGACCGCGACGCGATCGCCGACCTTCACCGACGTCACGTCCGGCGCCACTGCCGCGACCGTGCCCGCGACTTCGTGGCCGAGCACCATCGGCTGCTGCAACCGGATCGCGCCGAAGCCGCCATGCCGGAAGTAATGCAGGTCCGAGCCGCAGATGCCGCCCATCGCGACGTCGACACGCACCTGGCCCGGGCCGATCTCGCCCGCGTCCTGCTCCTCGACCCGCAGGTCGTTCGGCCCGTGGATCACCACACACATGCAACGCAACCGCATGACGCGCTCCTGGTTAGACGGCACTGGTCAGCCCGCCGTCGACGAACAGCGTCTGGCCGTTCACGAAATCGGACGCGGCCGACGCGAGGAAGATCGCCGCGCCGCACAGCTCGTCGACCTGCCCCCAGCGGCCGGCGGGCGTACGCTTGCACAGCCAGTCAGAAAACGCCGCGTCGTCGACCAGCGCGCGATTCAGTTCGGTTTCGAAATAGCCGGGTGCGAGGCCGTTCGCCTGGATGCCGTGGCGCGCCCAGTCGGCGCACATCCCTTTGGTCAGCATCCGCACCGCGCCCTTGGTCGCCGCATACGGTGCGATCGTGGGCCGGGCGAGCTCGCTCTGCACCGAGCAGATGTTGATGATCTTGCCGTGGCCACGCGCAATCATGTGCCGCGCGACGGCCTGCGCGACGTTGAACACGCCGTCGAGATTCACGCGCATCAGCGCATGCCAGTCGTCCGGGTCGAAAGCGTCGAGCGGCGCGCGGCGCTGGATGCCCGCATTGTTCACGAGGATGTCGATCGCGCCGACGCGCGCCTCGAACTCGTCGATCGCCGCACGGACCTGCGCGTGCTCGGCCACGTCGAACACCGCATGGTCGGCCGCGAAGCCTTCGTCGCGAAACCGGCGCGCGAGCGTCGCGGCCTTCTCTTCATTGCGATCGTTGATGACGATCGCCGCGCCGGCTTCCGCGAGCCCGCGGGCGAGCGTCAGTCCGATCCCGCGGCCGGAACCGGTAATCAGCGCGCGGCGGCCGTCGAGGCGGAACCGGTCAAGCGCATGGGTCATGGATGTCTCCTCGTGCCAGTCGAGCCGGCGCCCGTCGCGCCCGGTCTCGTGTTCACGATATCTTCGGCCGCCGGCCCGGCCCGCGCCAATGGTCTTTTTTGATCCGGTTATCATGAAAACTGATTACCGTCGCGTCGTCCCCGCCACCCATGGAACTCAAGCAATTGCGCGCCTTCGTCACGCTCGCGGAAGAGCTGCATTTCGGGCGCGCCGCGCAGCGCCTGTTCATCGTGCAGCCCGCGCTGAGCATGCAGATCAAGGCGCTCGAGGCGGAACTCGGCGCGCGCCTGTTCGAGCGCGACCGGCACAAGGTCGAGTTGAGCGACACCGGGCGCGTGTTCCTGCCGGAAGCGCGGGCGACGCTGCAGCAGGCCGCGCGCGCGGAACAGATCGCGCGGCTGTCGAGCCGCGGCGAAATCGGCACGCTGCGGATCGCGTTCGTATCGTCGGTGTTGCCGGCGCTGCTGCCGGCCGTGCTGCGCACGATGCGCGAGCGCTACCCGCTGATCGCGCTCGAACTGAAGGACATGCCGACGCCCGACCAAGTCGCCGCGCTGCGCGACCGCCGGATCGACTTCGGGATGATCCGGCTGCCGGCCGCGTATGCGGGCATCGACACGCGCGTGGTGCTCGAGGAAGGGTTCGTCGTCGCGCTGCCGCTCGACCATCCGCTCGCCGCGCACCACACGGTTTCGGCAGCCGCACTGCGCGGCCAGCCCGTGTTCGTGCTCGCGCGCCGCTACGCGCCCGGCTTTCACGACGACATGCTGCTCGCGCTGAGCCGCGCGGGCACGACGCTCGACATTGCGCAGGAGTTCGGCGAATTCACGACGATGCTCGCGCTCGTCGCGGCGGGAATGGGGATCGGGCTGATTCCGGCGGAAGCGGCCAGCGCGCTGCCGCCGAACGTGCTCGCGCGGC
Organism: Burkholderia sp. 9775_39; assembly: GCF_015712225.1. Taxonomy (NCBI): domain Bacteria; kingdom Pseudomonadati; phylum Pseudomonadota; class Betaproteobacteria; order Burkholderiales; family Burkholderiaceae; genus Burkholderia; species Burkholderia sp. 9775_39. Next base: position 147,890 of record NZ_JACCQC010000014.1, read on the forward strand.
CGCTCGACCTGGCCGGGCATCGCAGCGGCATCGGGCTCGCGTGGGCCGATCTCGACAGCCCGCTGAAGCGCGCGTTCGTCGATGCGATCGAGCACGTGACGGCGAACGCCGGGCAATAAAAAACCCGGCCGGGAAACCCCGGGCCGGGCTCGTTCGCCACGCCGGCCGCCTTGCGGCGGCCGCGCGACATGCGGGATTACTTCGCGTTCGCGAACGCGACAGCCGTATCCAGCATGCGGTTCGAGAAACCCCACTCGTTGTCGTACCAGCTCGAGACCTTCACGAGGCGGCCCGACACCTTGGTCAGCGTCGCGTCGAACGTCGACGAAGCCGGGTTGTGGTTGAAGTCGATCGACACCAGCGGTGCGTCGTTGTAGCCGAGGATGCCCTTCAGCGCGCCTTCCGATGCTTCCTTCATGATCGCGTTGACTTCCTCGACCGTCGTGTCGCGCTTCGCGATGAACGACAGGTCGACGATCGACACGTTGATCGTCGGGACGCGGATCGCGTAACCGTCGAGCTTGCCGTTCAGTTCCGGCAGCACGAGGCCGACGGCCGATGCCGCGCCCGTCTTCGTCGGGATCTGGCTGTGCGTGGCCGAACGCGCGCGGCGCAGGTCTTCGTGATAGACGTCCGTCAGCACCTGGTCGTTCGTGTACGCGTGGATCGTCGTCATCAGGCCGGTTTCGAGGCCGATCTTGTCGTTCAGCGGCTTGACGAGCGGCGCGAGGCAGTTCGTCGTGCACGATGCGTTCGAGATGACCGTGTGCTCGGCCTTCAGCACGTCGTGGTTCACGCCGTAGACGATCGTCGCGTCGACGTCCTTGCCGCCCGGCGCCGAGATGATCACCTTCTTCGCACCGCCCTTCAGGTGCGCGCTCGCCTTTTCCTTCGTCGTGAAGAAGCCCGTGCATTCCATCACGACGTCGACGCCCAGCTCGCCCCACGGCAGTTCGGCCGGGTTGCGGTTCGCGAGCACGCGGATCTTGTCGCCGTTCACGACGAGGTAGTCGCCGTCGACCGACACTTCGCCCGGGAACTTGCCGTGCGCGGTGTCGTACTGGGTCAGGTGCGCGTTGGTCTTCGCATCGCCCAGGTCGTTGATCGCGACGATCTCGAGATCGTGCTTCTTGCCGTTTTCATAGAACGCGCGCAGCGTGTTGCGGCCGATACGGCCGTAGCCGTTGATTGCGACGCGAATCGTCATGGTCTATCTCCTGATGGCTGAAAAAATTCGTTTCGTGCAGCTTCACGGTGCGACGCGCGCGAGGGGTGGCGCGCGCCGCGTATGCTTTTAGGCCAGCACGGCCTTGGCGGTCTCGACGACGTGCTCGACGGTGAAGCCGAAGTACTTGAACAGCACGCCGGCCGGCGCCGATTCGCCGAACGTGTCGATCCCGACGACGCCGCCTTCGAGGCCGACGTACTTGTGCCAGAAGCTCGTCACGCCCGCTTCGATCGCGACGCGGCGCACGCCGTGCGGCAGCACGCGTTCGCGGTACTCGGCGTCCTGGCGGTCGAACACGTTGGTCGACGGCATCGACACGACGCGGGCCGCGATGCCCTGCTGCGCGAGCGGCTCGACGGCCTTCATCGCGAGTTCGACTTCCGAGCCCGTCGCGATCAGGATGATCTTGCGCGCGACGATTTCTTCGTCCCAGTCCTTCAGCACGTAGCCGCCCTTCTCGATGTTGGCGATCTGCGCATCGGTACGCGGGTTGAACGCGAGGTTCTGGCGGCTGAAGATCAGGCTCGACGGACGATCCGCGGCGACCGCGTGAGTCCAGGCGACGGCCGTCTCGACCGTGTCGGCCGGACGCCAGACGTCGTGGTTCGGAATCAGGCGCAGGCTCGACACGTGCTCGATCGACTGGTGCGTCGGGCCGTCTTCGCCGAGGCCGATCGAATCGTGCGTGAACACGAAGATCGACGGCACCTTCATCAGCGCGGCCACGCGCAGCGCGTTGCGGCTGTAGTCGGAGAACGTCAGGAACGTGCCGCCGAACGGCTTGTGGCCGCCATGCAGCGCGAGGCCGTTGATCGCGGCGCTCATGCCGAATTCGCGCACGCCGTAGTTGATGTGGTTGCCGAGCAGCACGCCCGCGCCTTCCGGATTCGCGCGCACCGCCTTCGACGCCTTCCAGTTGGTCAGGTTCGAGCCGGTCAGGTCGGCCGAGCCGCCGAGCAGTTCGGGCAGCGCGGCGGCCAGCCCTTCGATCGCCTGCTGCGACGCCTTGCGGGTCGCGACCGTCTCGGCGCGCTCGTTCGCGCCGGCGATGATCGCTGCCGCCTTCTCGGCCCAGTCGGCCGGCAGCTTGTTCGCCATCCGGCGCTCGAATTCGGCGGCTTCCGCCGGGAACTTCGCACGATAAGCGGCGAACGTCGCGTCCCATTCGGACTCGGCGCGCTTGCCGGCTTCCTTCGCGTCCCAGGCCGCATAGACTTCCTGCGGAATCACGAACGGCTCCCACTTCCAGCCGAGCGCTTCGCGCGTCTTCGCGATTTCTTCCGCGCCGAGCGCCGCGCCGTGCACGTCGTGGCCGCCGGCCTTCGTGGCCGCGCCCTTGCCGATCACCGTCTTGCAGCAGATCAGCGTCGGCTTGTCCGACAGCTTCGCCTTCGCGATGGCCGCGTCGACCGCATCGACGTCGTGGCCGTTCACGTTCGGGATCACGTTCCAGCCGTACGCTTCGAAGCGCTTCGGCGTGTCGTCGTGGAACCAGTTGACGACGTCGCCGTCGATCGAGATGCCGTTGTCGTCGTACAGCGCGATCAGCTTGTTCAGCTTCAGCGTGCCCGCGAGCGAGCAGGCCTCGTGCGAGATACCTTCCATCAGGCAGCCGTCGCCGAGGAACACGTACGTGTGGTGATCGACGATCTTCGCGCCGTCACGGTTGAACTCGTCGGCCATCAGCGCTTCGCCGAGCGCCATGCCGACCGCGTTCGCGAGACCCTGGCCGAGCGGGCCGGTGGTCGTCTCGACGCCCGGCGTGATCCCGTATTCGGGGTGGCCCGGCGTCTTCGAGTGCAGCTGGCGGAAATTCTTCAGCTCCTCGATCGGCAGGTCGTAGCCGGTCAGGTGCAGCAGCGAGTACAGCAGCATCGAGCCATGGCCGTTCGACAGCACGAAACGGTCGCGGTCGGCCCAGTGCGGGTTCGTCGGGTTGTGCTTCAGATGGCGCGACCAGAGTGCGACGCCGATTTCGGCCATGCCCATCGGCATGCCGGGGTGGCCGGAGTTCGCTTGCTGGACGGCGTCCATCGCGAGCGCACGGATCGCGTTGGCCATCAGGGTGGTGGAGGCGGGAGACGAAGTCGTCATGTCGAGTCCGGAGAACGAGTCGAGGAAACGGGGGCACGGCGGCATCCGGAAGCTCGAGCGTCAATCGTTCCCGGCGCGCGGTGCGGCGCCTGACGGACGCGAAGCGGACGGAGCCAACGGACGGGGCTGCAAAGCTCGTCATTTTAACAGATGGGCTGACATTTCCCTTGTCGGCGCATCGTGTTCCGGCACGGTTTTCCACCAAACCGCCCGCCTCCTATAATTCAGGCGTCGGAACTGCCCGCCCCAGCGGCCCGCCCGTGAGCACGACCCTTCTCTTTCACCCTACGCCCGACGCCACCTACGGCTTCCCGAATGCGCGGCGGCTCGCGCACGTCGCGTCCCCGCACCAGCAGATCGAAGTCTGGGAAACCCCGCAGCTCGGCCGGCTGTTCACGCTGGACGGCCGGCCGATGACGTCGGTCGGCGACGAGTACGTGTATCACGAGTGCATGACGCACCCGGCCGCGCTCGCGCATCCGTCGCCGAAGAAGGCGCTCGTGCTCGGCGGCGGCGACGGCGGCGCCGCGCGTCAGTTGCTCAAGCACGCGTGCATCGAACGGATCGTGATCGCCGAACTCGACGACGAGGTGGTCGGGATGGCGCGCCGCTATCTCGACGACGTGCACCAGGGTGCGCTCGACGACCCGCGCGTCGAGGTCGTGATCGGCGACGCCGCGCATTTCGTCGAGGCGACGATCGAACATTTCGATCTCGTCGTGTTCGACCTCACGCCGCCCGATTCGCCGGCGGCCGGCCTCTATACGCGCGCGTTCTACGCGCGGCTCAAGCGGATCCTCACGCGCTGCGGCGCGATCTCGATGCATCTCGGCTCGCCGGTGTTCCACGCCGCGCGCATCGCGGCGCTGCTCGACGACCTGCGCGCGAGCTTCGCGGTCGTCGATCCGCTGTCCGCGCACGTGCCGCTGTACGGCTCGCAGTGGCTGATGGCGATCGCGAGCGACACGCTCGATGCGGCCGCGCTGTTCGCGCACGATGTCGACGAACGGCTCGCGGCCCGCCGCGTCCACGGCCTGCGCTACTACGATGCGCGACTGCATGCGTCCCTCTTTGCCCTGCCGCGCGCGCTGCGCGATACACTGGGCGTTCGCCGCTGAACATCCGGACGGCCGCAACGTTCCGTTGTTCCAGCATGAGACCGGCGCAGGCGCGAGAAGCGCCGACACTGTGCAACAGGAGATTTTCATGACCGATCCACGTCCGGCCAACGTGCCTTGGTTGACGCCCTACCTGGCCGTGCGCAACGCGCGCGCGGCCATCGAGTTCTTCCAGGCCGCATTCGGCTTCACGGTGCGCGACGTGCACGACGAGGACGGCGCGATCATGCACGTCGAGATGGCCTATCGCGGCCAGCTGATCGTGATGTTCGCGCCCGAAGGCGCGTTCGGCTCGCCCGCGCTCACGCCGAAGCACGCGAACGCCACCGCGCCGCAATCGTTCTATCTGTATGTCGACGACGTCGACGCCACCTGGCAGCGCGCGCTCGACGCGGGCGCGAAATCGCTGAGCGCGCCGCAGGATCAGTTCTGGGGCGACCGGTTCGCGCAGATCGAGGATCTCGACGGCTACCGCTGGGCGCTCGGGTGCCGTCTCGACGCATGACCGAAACCGCCACACGCATGACCGAAGCCACCACCACCGCGGCCGTGCCGCGCTTTTTCGTCGACGCCGCGCTGCGCGCCGACGCCACGCTCGCGTTGCCGGCCGACGTCGCGCGCCACGTGCAGGTGCTGCGCCTGCAGCCCGGCGACGTGCTCGCGCTGTTCGACGGCACGGGCGGCCAGTACCGCGCGCGGCTCGTCGAGGTCGACAAGCGCAGCGCGCTCGTGCAGGTCGATTCGTTCGAGCCCGCCGAGGCCGAGCCGCCCTATCGCGTGACGCTCGCGCAGGGGATCGCCGGCGGCGACAAGATGGACTGGGTGATCGAGAAGGCCGTCGAGCTCGGCGTCGCGGCGGTCGTGCCGCTGTCGACCGCGCGTGGCGTCGTGAAGCTGTCCGGCGAACGCGCGGACAAGCGCGTCGCGCACTGGCGCGGCGTCGTGCGCGCGTCGTGCGAGCAATGCGGCCGCAACCGCGTGCCCGACGTCGCGCCGGTCATCGGCTTCAGTGCATGGCTCGACGCGCTGCCGGCCGCGCCGGCCGACGGCGAACTGCGGCTGCTGCTGTCGCCGCGCGCGAGCATCCCGTTCGCGTCGCTGCCCGACGCGCCGCCCGCGGCCGCCGTCACGCTGCTGATCGGACCCGAAGGCGGGCTGTCGCCCGACGAGGAAAATGCAGCTCGCGCACGCGGGTTCACCGCGCTGTCGCTCGGGCCGCGCGTGCTGCGTACCGAGACGGCCGGCGCGGCCGTGCTCGCGGCGTTGGCGGCGCGCTGGGGCGGGTGGTAAAAACGCGTCGGCGCGCCGCGTTCAACGGCTCGCCCCACACCGTGCTTCGCGCGCCACGCCCTGCAGCCGGGCGCGAATCGCAAACGCAAAAAAGCCCGCTCGAAGCGGGCTTTTGACGGGTCGTTCGGCGAATCGGCCACGCGGACCGATGCGCTTACGCGAACGAGTAGAACACGCGGAACGCGACCTTGCGCTCGGCCCAGAATTCGGCCGCCTCGCGAAACACGTCGAGCAGCGTTTCGCGCCCTTCCTTGTCGAATTTCTGCGCGATCGGCAGCCCTTCGAGGACGATCACGAAGCCGGGCTGCGCGCCGGCCTTCGCAACGAGGTCGGTCAGGCAGTCGTACAGCGCGTCATAGTTCTTCCCGAAATGCTTCGGAAACAGGAACGAGGTCGCGATCGTTTCCATCACTTCCTGCTTCGACTGCGCGGCGCCGCAATACGCGTACAGGAAATGCTGGCCGAGCCGACCGGCTTCGTCGGCGAGATCCTGCACGCGGAACGCGCGGATCGACTGCACGAGATTGGGTCGCACGGTCGTGAAAAGGCTCATAGGCTCCTCGTTCGATGAAAGCCCGGGCTCGGCTTCCTGTTGCTCCGGCGTGCCGCCGGCCTGCGCCGCCGCGTGCAGCTGAATCACACGCTGAAACAGATTGCCGTCGCCGGCCGCGAACAGTTCCGCCGCCGCCGTATCGTGCGCGTAGATGGAGTCGCTCATGCCATTCGTCCCGAAGTCATTCAACAATACGTTTAAAACTGTTGTAGTGGTCGCCCGTGTAATAACAGTTGTCGATCCGGCGCAACGGACCGCCACAGACGATCCGGCGCGCGCCGCGATTGCGCGCACGCGGCGTCGGCACCGTGTACTCATGGTAGTAGCCGCGCTTCGCCTTCGGCAGGATCCGCTCGCGATTGCCGAATACGACGCCGTCTTTCTCGTACGGATAGGGGCCGCCGGCGGCGATCAGGCTTAGCGTGGTCACGGCCTCGCGCGGAAGACTGGCAGTCGGGATCGTATCGAGCCCGCTGGCAGCCACGTCGGCCGGAACGGCCTCCCGTGCGTAAGCGGCGGAAACCAGACTGCCCGTCGGCGTGCCGACGATACCCATCGCGAACATCGCGAAGACGGACGCGAGCGCGCCGTTGCGGAGCCACTTGCGTGCCATGAACCAGGGTTCCCGCTGTTAAATCAAGTAGTTGACGACCAACAAAGGCGTTAGCGTAGCGTTATTGGCCGCGCGAATCAATGTCCGTTTGGGAATCGAAAGCCTCGCGATGCCGCGAATTCCGCATTTTTTACCGAAATCGCACTACATTTATCTTACATAAGATAGAATGCGTGCGGCACCTCTCGGTGGGCAAGAACTGCCTCCTTGCCTCGCTCGCTGCCTGGAGTGGAGAGATGCTGCTGTTGCTTTGCGGGAAGCGCGTGTGCGCCCTGCCCGGCGGCGTGCCCGTTGCGGGCACGCCTCTTTTTGCTTTTGTTTACAATTTTCCCGGGCGCGCCACGCCGGTTCGACCGGGTGGCGCGTTCGTTCTGGCTCAGCGCGCGGCGTTCACGTCGGCGACCAGCAGCGCCGCCATGTTGACGATGCGACGAACGGTCGCCGATTCGGTCAGCACGTGCACCGGCTGCGCGGCGCCCAGCAGGATCGGCCCGATCGCGATGTTGTTGCCGGCGGCCGTCTTCAGCAGGTTGTACGCGATGTTGGCGGCGTCGATGTTCGGCAGGATCAGCAGGTTCGCGTCGCCTTCCAGCGTCGATTCCGGCAGGATCTCCTTGCGCAGCGCCGCGTCGAGCGCGACGTCGCCGTGCATCTCGCCGTCGACCTTCAGTTCCGGTGCGGTTTCCTGCAGGATCGCGAGCGTATCGCGCATCTTCTTCGCCGACGGTGCGTTGCTCGTGCCGAAATTCGAGTGCGACAACAGCGCGACCTTCGGCTCGATGCCGAACCGGCGCACTTCTTCCGCGGCCATGATCGTGATCTCGGCCAGTTCTTCCGGGGTCGGATCGACGTTCACGTGCGTATCCACGAGGAAAATCTGGCGGCCCGGCAGCACGAGGCCGTTCATCGCCGCGTACACGCTGCAGCCCGGACGCTTGCCGATCACCTGGTCGATGAAGTGCAGGTGGCGGTGCGTGGTGCTGATCGTGCCGCAGATCATCCCGTCCGCTTCGCCCTTCTTCACCAGCATCGAGCCGATCAGCGTCGTGCGGCGGCGCATTTCGACGCGCGCGAGCTGCTCGCTGATACCCTTGCGCGCCATCATCTTGTGGTACGTCTGCCAGAAGTCGCGGTAACGCTCGTCGTGCTCGGTGTTGACGACCGTGAAATCGGTGCCGGGCGTGAGGCGCAGGCCGTAGCGCTGGATACGGTGCTCGATCACCGACGGGCGGCCGATCAGGATCGGCTTCGCGAGCTTTTCGTCGACGATGATCTGAACGGCACGCAACACGCGCTCTTCTTCGCCTTCCGCGAACACCACGCGCTTCTTCTCTTCCGGCGCGGCGCGCGCGATCTGGAAGATCGGCTTCATCGTCGTGCCGCTGTGATACACGAACTGCTGCAGATGGACGCGGTACGCCTCCATGTCCTCGATCGGGCGGGTCGCGACGCCGCCGTCCATCGCGGCCTGCGCGACGGCCGGCGCGATCTTCACGATCAGGCGCGGATCGAACGGCTTCGGAATCAGGTATTCGGGCCCGAACGACAGATCCTGGATACCGTATGCGGTCGCGACGATGTCGCTCTGCTCGTGCTGCGCGAGCTCGGCGATCGCGTTGACGGCCGCGATCTCCATTTCACGCGTGATCGTCGTCGCGCCGACGTCGAGCGCGCCGCGGAAGATGAACGGGAAGCACAGGACGTTGTTGACCTGGTTCGGATAATCGGTGCGGCCGGTGGCCAGCACGGCGTCCGGGCGCACTTCGAGCGCGAGCTCCGGCAGGATTTCCGGCGTCGGGTTCGCGAGCGCGAGGATCAGCGGGCGCTCGGCCATGCCCTTCACCATCTCCTGCTTCAGCACGCCGGCGGCCGACAGCCCGAGGAAGATGTCCGCGCCGTCGATCACCTCGGCCAGCGTGCGCGCGTCGGTCTCGCGCGCGAAACGCTCCTTGTCCGGATCCATCAGCTCGGCGCGCCCCTTGTAGACCACGCCGGCCAGGTCGGTCACCGTGATGTTCTCGAGCGGCAGCCCGATGTCGACCAGCAGGTCGAGACACGCGAGCGCGGCAGCGCCCGCGCCGGACGCCACCAGCTTGACCTTCTTGATGTCCTTGCCGACGACCTTCAGGCCGTTCGTGACGGCCGCGGCCACGACGATCGCGGTGCCGTGCTGGTCGTCGTGGAACACCGGGATCTTCATCCGCTTGCGCGCTTCGCGCTCGACGATGAAGCAGTCCGGCGCCTTGATGTCTTCGAGGTTGATCCCACCGAAGGTCGGCTCCAGCGCGGCGATCACGTCGACGAGCTTGTGCGGGTCCGACTCGTTCAGCTCGATGTCGAACACGTCGATGCCCGCGAACTTCTTGAACAGCACGGCCTTGCCTTCCATCACCGGCTTCGACGCGAGCGGGCCGATGTTGCCGAGACCGAGCACCGCCGTGCCGTTCGTCACGACGCCGACCAGGTTGCTGCGCGCGGTGAAACGCGCCGCGTTGAGCGGATTCTCGACGATCTCCTCGCACGCGTACGCCACGCCCGGCGAATACGCGAGCGCGAGGTCGCGCTGGTTGATCATCTGCTTGGTCGGGGCGATCGCGATTTTGCCGGGGGTCGGAAATTCGTGATAGTCGAGCGCGGCTTCGCGCAGCTTGGCTTTGGAGGAGGCTTGGGTGGACATGTGTCTCGTGACGGGCGGATTAGAATAACTGTTCGACGGCATTGTAGCGCCAATCATCGGCCGCCAGACCGGCGATTCGGGTGCAACAGCCGCGACAAAAATGTACTGGATAGTGCAGGAGCGCCGCCGCTCGCCTCGTACAATGCCGTTCCTTTCACCGTTTCGGATCGCCCGCCGTGCCAGCCGCCCTCTCCGAGTTTTCGCTGATCGAACGCTTCTTCACGCGCCGCGCCGCGCAGGGCGCGCGCGCGTCGACGCTCGGCATCGGCGACGATTGCGCACTGATTGCGCCCCGATCCGGGAAATTGCTGGCCATTTCGACGGACATGCTGGTGGAAGGCCGACATTTCTTCCCCGACGTCGCGCCCGACGCGCTCGGTCACAAGACGCTCGCGGTCAACCTGTCGGATCTCGCCGCGATGGGCGCTGAGCCGCGCGCGTTCACGCTCGCATGCGCGCTGCCGCGCGCCGATGCGGCGTGGCTCGAGGCCTTCAGCAACGGGCTGTTCGCGCTGGCCGAGCGATACGGCTGCGAGCTGATCGGCGGCGACACGACGAGCGGGCCACTGAACCTGTGCGTGACCGTGTTCGGCGAAGTCGCGCCGGACGCGGCGCTGCGGCGCGATGCCGCGCGCGACGGCGACGACGTGTGGGTATCCGGCACGCTCGGCGACGCGCGCGCGGGCCTCGGCGTCGCCCGCGGCGAGTGGACGGCCGGCGCGGACGAAGCCGCCGCGTTCCGGCGCGCGCTCGAGCGGCCCGAACCGCGCGTCGCGCTCGGCCTCGCGCTCGCGGGCGTCGCGCACGCGGCGCTCGACCTGTCGGACGGCTTGGCCGGCGATCTCGAGCACATCCTGACGCGCTCGAACGTACGCGCCGAGATCGACGCCGACGCGGTGCCGCGCTCGGCCGCGCTCGCGACGCTGCCGGCCGACGTGCAGCGCCGCTGCACGCTGGCGGGCGGCGACGACTACGAACTGTGCTTCACCGCGCCGGTGGCAGCCCGCGCGGCGGTCGAAGCGGCGGGCGCCGCGGCCGGCGTGCCGGTCACGCGAATCGGTACAATACGCGCGTTGTCCGCGCCGTCGGCGCACCCCGCCATCGCGTGGCGCGACGCCGCCGGCGCGCCCCTCGCTCTCACGTTGCACGGCTTCGACCACTTCCATGCAGACTGATCCGACGCCCGCGCCCGCCGCGGCCGAGCCCGGCGCCGCGCCACCCGCGCCGACCCGCGTGACGGCCCGCTTCATGCTGTCGCACCCCGCGCATCTCGTGTCGCTCGGCTTCGGCAGCGGCCTCGCGCCGATCATGCCCGGCACGTTCGGCTCGCTGTTCGGCTGGCTCACGTTCGTCGTGCTCAACCGCTACCTGACGGTGCCCGAATGGTGGGCGCTGATCGCCGTCGGCTTCGTGGCCGGCGCGTGGGTCACCGGTTTCACCGCGAGAAAGGCCGGCGTGGCCGATCCGGGCGCCGTCGTCTGGGACGAGATCGTCGCGATCTGGCTCGTGATGCTGTTCGTCACGCCCGCGACCTTCGTCGGTCAGCTGTGGGCGTTCGTCGCGTTCCGCTTCTTCGACATGCTCAAGCCGCCGCCGATCCGCTACTTCGACCGCCGCCTGAAAGGCGGGCTCGGCATCATGGTCGACGACCTGGTCGCCGCGTTCATGACGCTGCTCGTGATCGCGCTGTGGCGCTCCGTCGGCGGCTGACCGATTTCCCGACTCCCGTTTCCCGACGCGCATGCCAACCGATTCCGTCGTCCATCAGCTTGCGATCCGCGCAGGCAACAAGCTGCGTGACGAGCACCTCACGCTCGCCACCGCCGAATCCTGCACCGGCGGGATGATCGCCACGGCGATCACCGACATTTCCGGCAGCAGCCAGTGGTTCGAGCGCGGCTTCGTCACCTATTCGAACCAGGCCAAGATCGAGATGATCGGCGTGCCCGCCGACCTGATCGACAAGCACGGCGCGGTCAGCGAGCCCGTCGCGCGCGCAATGGCCGAAGGCGCGCTGCGCAACAGCCGCGCGCAGGTCGCGCTGTCCGTCACCGGCATCGCGGGCCCGGCCGGCGGCAGCGAGAAGAAGCCGGTCGGCACCGTGTCGTTCGGCTGGAGCAACCGGCTGCATACCGATGTCGAGACGCTCGTCTTCAAGGGCGATCGCGAACAGATCCGCACGCAGGCAGCCGCGCATGCACTGCGCGGGCTGCTGAAGCTGCTCGAGGAGCGCGAAGGCTGACCGGCCCGGGCGCGTGCCGCGCCCCTGCTCGCTTATTGAATCGCGTCGGGCTTCACGACGATCCAGTTCTTGTCCGCCGTCACCGGCAGGCCGAGCGACTTCTGCTTCGCGGCCGATTCGTCCGACCACGCGCGGATCTGCGCCATCTGCTTGTCCTTCTTGTTGACCCACACGCGCACGCCGCCGCGCGCGACGTCGGTCGCGTTCAGCAGCATGTAGCCGTCGGACGTCGGCGTGTCGCCCGCGACGAGCACCGGCTTCTTCCACTGGTCGATCCAGCCGACGATCGAACCGAGCTTGCCTTCGTACCACGTCATCGGGTTCATCAGGAACGGCGTGATCACCAGCGCGCGGTTTGCGGCCTCGTCGTACTTGCCGGCCTTGATCTGCAGCCGCGACGTCGTCAGCGCGCCGGTCGCCGGATTGCGCAGCAGCGTCGTCACGCCGATCACGTTCTGCGGCTTCACGTTGTAGCCGTACTTCGGGTCGGCCAGCACGAGCCGCGCGAGCTCCTCGTGCGCGGCCGTCATCACGTAGACCTCGATGCCGTTCTCGCGCAGCGCGTTGTACAGCTCCTGCATCCCGCGGAAGAAGCGCGGCGGATTGACCGTGCCGTCGACCACCTTGTCACCCTGCCAATAGCGGATCGGGATCGGCTTGCCGTCGGCGAGCATCGCGTCGACGTGGCGCTTCAGGTCGGCGAGCGACTGGCCGGCGAACGCCTGCGCGATCCACGGATAGCAGACCAGATCGTCGATCTCGCACAGCCGGTAGTAGTAGCTCGTCAGCGACTCCTTGTAGTCGGCGGAATCCTTGAACGGGATCAGCTTCAGCGACGGGTCGAGCGCGTCGCGCGTCAGCACGCCGCGATTTTCGAGGTACGGCAGCAGCGATTCCTCGAGGTCGTAGCGGTAGGTCGTGTTGTCGGCGTCGAACACCGCGTAGTCGCCGCGGTTCGCGTGCGCAGCGATCATCGCGTTCAGCGCCTTCGCGCCGTCGGCCGGCCAGTGCGACAGATCCGCCGCATGGGCGAACGTCATGCACAACGACGCGGCGAACGCGCTCAGAAGACGGCGGGACAGCTTGGGCATGGCGTCGCTCCCTTTCTTGACGTTTTCGTGACAGATCGATGACAAGCGCAGCATCGCGCGATTGGTGCGCGGGGATGCGGTGCGGAAGCGACGGGAAGTTGTCCGCGTGCGCCAGCGCGGGCCGGGCCGGCAGAGGAGCGGAAAAACGGGAGGGAAGCGGCGGGCTCGCGCGTGGGAGCACGCCGGCGCCGGCTGCCCGGGCGGGCGCCGGCGCCGGCCCGGACAGCCGGTGCGGCCGATCAGCGATGCGCGTTGATCGTGTCGCGCGTCTTCTGCGCGGCGAGCGCCGCGGCTTCGGCGAAATCCTCGCCCTTGCTCGCGTACAGGATCGCGCGCGACGAGTTGATCATCATCCCGGTGCCGTCCGCCGTGCGGCCTGCGTTGACGGTCGCCTGCACGTCGCCGCCCTGCGCGCCGATGCCGGGAATCAGGAGCGGCATGTCGCCGACGATCCCGCGCACGATCTCGATCTCCTTCGGGAACGTCGCGCCGACCACGAGGCCGAGCTGGCCGTTCTTCGCGTTCCATTTGTTCGCCGCGAGGTCGGCGACCACCTGGTACAGCGGCCGGCCGTTCGTGTCGAGGAACTGCAGGTCCGAGCCGCCCGGGTTCGACGTGCGGCACAGCACGATCACGCCCTTGCCTTCATGCTCGAAGTACGGCTCGACCGAGTCGTAGCCCATGTACGGATTCACGGTGACGGCGTCCGCGCGATAGCGCTCGAACGCCTCGCGTGCATACTGCTCGGCCGTGCTGCCGATGTCGCCGCGCTTCGCGTCGAGGATCACGGGCAGGCCCGGATGCTGTAGATGGATGTGCGCGATCAGCCGTTCGAGCTGGTCTTCCGCGCGATGCGCGGCGAAGTAGGCGATCTGCGGCTTGAACGCGCTCGCGTACGGCGCGGTCGCGTCGACGATCTGCCGGCAGAATTCGAAGATCGCGTCGGGCTGGCCGTCGAACTGCACGGGAAAGCGCGACGGCTCGGGGTCGAGGCCGACGCACAGCAGCGAATTCGTGCGTTGCCACGCGGCGCGCAGCGATTCGATGAAAGTAAGCGGGGAAGACATGGCGGGTACTCGCGGCAAACCGTTGGTAGACCGCGTATTTTACCCGCGTCGCCGGCGCCCCTCGTGTGTCGCGGCATTGCTGCGCGCATCGGCGCGCTCGACGGTGAACGCGAAACGCCGCGTGAGCCGCTCGCCGGGCGCGAGCAGCGTCATCCCGTGCGCGGCCGCGCCGCCCGGCAGGTTCACCGCATTGATCGGATGATCGACCGGCTCGAAGCAGAAGAAATCCTCGCCCGGCGGCGTGTAGAGCACGTATGCGTCGGCGTCGGCCGCGACGGTCAGCGACAGCCGCCGGCGCGGCCAGCTCACCGTCGCGTGGCCACCCCAGCCGGTGAACGCGTGATTGACGAGCGTGGCCGGCAGCGGATACGCGACGCCGAACTGCCAGGCCGGCGGCACGCTGACGTGCCGCACCGGCAGGAAATCGGCGCCCGACAGCCACAGGCCGCCCGCCGCCGCGGCCAGCTCGGTCGCCGCATCGCGCACCAGGAACGGATGCACGCCGAGCCCGAACGGCAGCCGCGCGCGTCCCGCGTTCTCGATCGTCAGCGCGATCGACAGCGTCGCGTCGTCGAGCTCGAACGACTGGATCGCGCGGAATGCATACGGCGCGCCGGCCGTCCGGTCGAGCGACAGTTGCAGCGACGTGTCGGTCGCATCGTCGACCTGCCACGGCGCGAGCCAGCCGTCGCCGTGGATCGGCAGCGGCTCGTCGCGACGGTTGCGCGGCACCGCGACCTTGCGCCCGTCGCATTCGAAGCGCCCGTCGCCGATCCGGTTCGAATACGGCAGCAGCGGATAGCATGCGAGCTCGTTCGGGTCGGTCGCCGTCTCCGGGTGCTCGCAACGGCGGAACACCGGCACCAGCGCGCCGTTCTCGCCGCGCCAGTCGAAGCGCGCGATGCCGCCGCCGAGGTGCGGCAGCACGTCGAGCCGCAGCGACGCGTTCGACAGCGTGACGGCCGCCGCATGCGCGGCGCCGACGCCCTGCGCGAACACGGCCGTCTGCGGGCCGGGGCTGACCGGCTGGGCGGCGGCGGCCAGGCGCGCGCGGCGCGACTGGCTGGTGGACGACGATGCGCGCGAGGACGTGGCGGTCATGGTGAGCTCCTTTCCTTCGTCGAAGAAACGATGCAGGTCGGTGCGAACGGTCAGGCCCAGCCGCCATCGACGATCACGTCCTGCGCGGTGATCATCCGGCTGTCGTCGGCCGCGAGAAACAGCGCCATCCGGGCGAGGTCGGCCGGCAATAGTTCGGCGTCGATGCACTGGCCGGCCTTGATCGCCGCGCGGCCCGCGTCGTCGAGCCACAGCCGGCGCTGCTTGTCGGTCATCACCCAGCCCGGCACCAGCGAATTCACGCGGATGCCGAACGGGCCGAGATCGCGCGCGAGGCCGCGCGTCAGGCCCTGCACGGCCGCCTTCGCCATCACGTAGACGGGATAGCCGCCGTTCTTCAGCATCCAGCTGATCGAGCCGAGATTGATGATCGCGCCGCCGCCCTGCCGCTTCATGTCGTCGATCACCGCCTGCGCGGCGAAGAACTGGTGACGCAGATTCACCGCGATGCCCGCGTCGAACGACGCGGGCGTCACGTCGCCGATCGCGTGGCGCGTGTCGTTCGCCGCGTTGTTCACGAGCACCGCGATCGCGCCGATGCGCGCGCGGATCGCGTCGATCGCCCCGCGCAGCGCATCGATGTCGGTCAGGTCGCACGGCAGGAACAGCGGCGCATGGCGCACGTGCGCGAGGCGTTCGGCCAGCGCGGCGCCGGCCGCCGCGTCAAGATCGACGAACGCGACGCGCGCGCCCTGTTCGGCGAAGTGCTCGACGAACGACGCGCCGATGCCGGTCGCGCCGCCCGTGATCAGCACCGCGCGATCCTCGAGGCTCGGGTAGCGCGCGAAGCGCGCGTCGCTCGCGGCGTGCGAGTCCGGCGCGGAAGTATCGATGGTCATGCGGATCGTCTCCGTGGAAACAGGTCGGTCAGTCGCGTACGCCGCGGTTCTTCAGCTGGTCGAGCAGCACGGCCGCGAGCAGGATCGCGCCACGCACGAGGTACTGGTAGAACGCGTCGATGTTCAGCAGGTTCATCACGTTCTCGACGGTGCCCATGATCAACACGCCGATCACGACGCCCGAGATCGTCGCGCGGCCGCCCATCAGCGACACGCCGCCGAGCACGCACGCGGAGATCACGTTCAGTTCGAAGCCCTGCGCGGCGTTCGGCTGGCCCGACGTGATGCGCGACGCGAGAATCACGCCCGCGAGGGCTGTGACCGCGCCCTGGATCAGGAAGATGTACACGCGCGTGCGTTCGACGTTGATCCCCGCGAGCCGCGACGCTTCCGGATTGCCGCCGATCGCGAGCGTGTTGCGGCCGTACACGGTCTGGTTCAGCAGCACGCCGAAGCCGATGAAGCACAGCAGCGTGACCCAGATCGGCAGCGACACGCCGAACATCGACATCCCGCCGAGCGCGATGAAGGTATCCGACGACACGCCGACCGCCTGCCCCTTCGACACGATGAAGCCGAGCCCGCGCACGATCTCCATCGTCGCGAGCGTCGTGATCAGCGCGTTGATGCGCAGGTACGCGATCACCGCGCCGTTCACGAAGCCGATCGCGGCGCCGGCCGCGACCGCCGCGACGATCGCGACGAACGTGTTGTCGGTCGCGTTCAGCACCATCGCGCACAGCACGCCCGAGAACGCGACGGTCGAGCCGATCGACAGGTCGAAGTCGCGCGACGCGAGACAGAACATCATCGTGCACGCGACCATGCCGATCTGCGAGATCGACAGCGCGAGGCCGAGCATGTTGTCGATCGAGAAGAAGTGATCGACGGTCAGCGACATCGTGATGAACATCACCGCGAAGATCGCGATCAGGCTGTATTCGGTCAGATGCTGCCACCACTTCTGGCGGTCGCTCTGCTGCGGAACCAGCGCGTCGGCCGACGGCTTCACGGCGGCGCTGGCCAGGTTTTCGTTGACTTGCATGATGTGTCTCCTGCTCCTGCATCGCGCGGCCCGCGCCGCGCGTGTTCGATTCGAATGTCGTATGCCGCGTCAGGCCGCCTCGGCCGCGCTCGTCTGCGGCAGCGCGAGGTTCAGCACCGCGTGCTCGTTCGCCTGCGCGCGCGGCAGCTCGCCGGCGATCCGGCCTTCGCGCATCACGACGATGCGGTCGGACACGCCGAGCACTTCCGGCAGTTCCGACGACACCATCACGATCGCGCAGCCGCGCTCCGCGAGCCGGTAGATCACGTCGTAGATCTCGTGCTTCGCGCCGACGTCGATGCCGCGCGTCGGCTCGTCGAGGATCACGACCTTCAGGTCGGGCTCCGCAAGCCAGCGCGACAGGATCGCCTTCTGCTGGTTGCCGCCCGACAGGAAGCGGATCTTCTGGCGCCGGTTCGGCGTCTTGATCTTCAGCCGCTGGATGAAGCGGTCGGCCGTTTCGCTCTCGGCCTTGCCGTTGATGAACAGACCCGCGCGCAGCGAATGGCGGCGGCAGCTGATGTTGATGTTCTCCGCGACCGACGCGATCGCGATGATCCCTTCTTCCTTGCGGTCCTCGGGGCACAGCACGATGCCGTGGCGGATCGCGTCGCCCGTGCGCTTCACGTCGATGCGCGCGCCGTCGAGCGTCAGCACGCCCGCGCGCCGGCGGTCCGCGCCGTACACGAGCCGCATCAGCTCGCTGCGACCCGCGCCGACGAGCCCGAAGAAGCCGACGATCTCGCCCGCGCGCACCGAGAAGCTCGCCGGTTCGCGCAATGCCGGCCCGTCGATGCCTTCGGCGGAAAACCGCACGTCGCCGAGCGCGCGCGGCGCGTAATGGTAGATGTCCGCGATCTCGCGCCCGACCATCTCGGCGACGAGCCGCTCGCGCGGCACGTCGGCCAGCGCTTCGTGCGACGCGATCTTGCGGCCGTCGCGAAAGATCGTGCACGCATCGCACAACCGGTAGATCTCGTCCATCCGGTGCGAGATGTAGATCAGCGCGCGGCCCTGCGCACGCAGGTCGTCGACCAGCTTGAACAGCACTTCCGTCTCGCGATGCGACAGCGAGCTCGTCGGTTCGTCGAGCGCGATCACGCGCGCGTTGCGCATCAGCGCCTTGCAGATCTCGACCATCTGCCGCTGCGCGATCGACAGCCGCCCGAGCCGCGCATCGGGATCGAGATCGACGCCCATCTCGGCGAGCCGCTCGCGCACGTAACGCTTCGCCTCGCGTTTCCTCACCCAGCCGAACGCGTTCGGCAGGCGGCCGAGCAGCAGGTTTTCCGCGACCGTCAGGTCGGGCACGTACTGCAATTCCTGGTGAATCACCGCGATGCCGGCCGCGATCGACGCGGCCGCATTCGCGAACTGCACGGGCTGGCCGTCGACCAGCACGCTGCCCGCATCGGGCTGATATTCGCCGCCGAGAATCTTCAGCAGCGTCGACTTGCCCGCGCCGTTCTCGCCCATCAGGCCATGCACCTCGCCCGCATGCACGTCGAACGAAATGCCGTCGAGTGCGCGCACGCCGGGAAACACCTTGCCGATATTGTCAAAACGCAGTGCCGCTGACACGTCGTCTCTCCACTTCAGAATCGATCGACCGCCGGCCGCCGCATTGCCGCGGCAGCCGGCGGGCCGCTTACTTCGACGCGAGCCCCATCTCCTCGCGCACCTTCGCCACGTTGTCGCGCGTCGCGAGCATGCCCGTCGTCAGCGTCAGCGGCGGCGGCGCCTTGCCCTGCGTGATCCACGCGTACATCAGGTCCGAGGTTTCCTCGCCGTGGCGCTTCGGGCTGATGATCACGGTGCCGTAGAAGCCGGTCGGCTGCGGCTTCTTGAACTCGTTCAACGCCGAATCGGAACCGCCGATGCCGATGCCGATCATGTTGTCGGCCTTGAAGCCGCGCCCTTCGGCCGCGCGCACCGCGCCGAGCACGGCCTCGTCGTTCAGGCCGTACGCGACCCAGTGCTTGAACTGCGGGTTCTTGGTGAGCGCGATGTTCGCCGCGTTGAACGCGTTCTCGGTGTCGGTCTTCGCCTGCGGCGCCGCGATCACGTTCGCCTTCGGGAAGCCGGCGGCGACCAGCGCGTCGGTCGCGCCGCTCGTGCGGTCGTGCGCGGTCGGCAACTGCTCGTAGGTGATGTCGATCGCGCCGACGTCCTTCATGTCCCAGCCGCGCTTCTTGATCTCGGCCGCGATGCCGTCGCCGACCTGCTTGCCGATGTTGTACGCGGAAATCCCCATGTGCGGCACCGACTCGATCGGCTTGCCCGCGCCGTCGACGAGGCGGTCGTCGACCGTCATCATCTTCAGGTTGTGCGACTTCGCCTTCGCGACGATGCCCGGCCCGAGTTTCACGTCGGGCGTGCAGATGATGAAGCCCTGCGCCTTCTGCGCGGACAGGTTGTCGATCGCGCTCATCACCTTCTCGCCGGACGGCGCGCCGATCTTCACGAGCGTGAAGCCCTTCTGCTTCGCGGCGATCTCGGCGAATTTCCATTCGTCCTGGAACCACGGCTCCTCAGGCTGCTTCACCAGGAAGCCGATCTTGACCGGGTCGGCCGCGTGCGCGACCGGGCTGCCCATCACCACCGCGGCCGCAGCGGCCAGCGTTACGAACGTTCTGCGTTTCATCTCCAGTGTCTCCTTGTTTTCATCGAACAGGATGCAGCCGCTTGTTGGTTTCGACGCAGCGTGCGCGCGGCCGTCGCACGTGCGGTCTTTCGAATCGTTACGTCAGTTGCGTCAGTCGTGGTACAGCGCCGCGCGCCCGCCGTCGACGGTGATGCACGCGGCGTTGATGAACGGCGCCTCGTCGGACGCCAGGAACACGGCCGTCATCGCGACCTCCTCCGGGCGGCCGATCCGCTTCATCGGCTGCAGCGCGAGCGTCTCCGCGCGCGCGGCGGCCGGATCGGGCTGCGCGTCCCACCAGTCGCGCGTCAGTTGCGTCTCGATGTAGCCCGGCGCGATCGCGTTCACGCGCACGTTGCGCGCCGCGTATTCGATGCCGAGCGCACGCGTCAGGCCGAGCACGCCGTGTTTCGCGACCGGATACGGGAAGCAGCCCGGGATGATCCTGAACGCATGCGTCGACGCAATGTTCACGATGCTGCCGCGACCGCGCTCGACCATGCCCTCCAGCGCCGCGCGGCAGCCGTGCCACACGCCGTCGAGATCGACCGCGAAGCAGCGCCGCCAGTCGTCGTCGGTCATCGTCAGCGGATCGGCGAACACGTTGATGCCCGCGTTGTTCACGAGCACGTCGAGCGGGCCGAATGCCGCTTCGGCCTGCGCGAGCGCCTCGCGCACCGCCTGCTGCCGCGCGACGTCCGCCTGCAGCGGCAGCACGCGCGCGCCGTCGCATGCGTGCGCGATCGCGGTGGCCGTGTGCTGCGCCTGCGGGAAGTCGAGATCGACGAGCGCGACGGCCGCGCCTTCGCGCACGAACGCGCGCGCGATCGCGGCGCCGATGCCGCGGCCCGCGCCCGTCACCATCGCGACCTTGCCCGCGAGGCGGCCCATCATGCGGCTCCGCCGCGCGCCGCGCGCAAGCCGACCTGGAACGCGCGCGCGTTCGCCGCGGTCGCGTCGGCCGACTGGCCCGGGCGATACAGCGCCGAGCCAAGCCCGAAGCCGTTCGCGCCGGCGTCGAGGAACGGCCGCATGTTGTCCGGCGCGATCCCGCCGACCGGAATCAGCGGCACCGCGCGGTCGATCACCGCGCGCCAGGCCTTCACGACGCTCACGCCGAGCTGTTCGGCCGGGAACATCTTCAGCACGTCGGCGCCGTTCGTCAGCGCCGCGAACGCTTCGGTCGGCGTCGCGACGCCCGGCGCGCTCGCCAGCCCGCGCTCGCGCGCGCGGCGGATCACGGCCGCGTCGCTGTGCGGCATCACGATCAGCGCGCCGCCCGCATCCTGCACGCGGTCCACGTACTCGGCGCGCAGCACGGTGCCCGCGCCAACGATCATGTCGTCGGGCAACGCGCGGCGCAGCTCCGCGATGCTGTCGAACGGCTCCGGCGAGTTCAGCGGCACCTCGACGATCCGGAAGCCGGCTTCGTAGAGCGCGCGGCCGTGGTCGGCCGCTTCGGCGGGCGTGATGCCGCGCATGATCGCGATCAGCGGACACGCATCGAACGCGCGCATCAGCGCGGCGTGGGGCGTGTACGGCGCGGGCAGTGTCAGGTCGGACGACATCGAAAGTTCCTCCGCAAGCAGTTCATTGATCCGCGCAGACGGGCTCGCCGTCCGCGCGCACGAGCCCGGCACGCGACGCGATCCGCCACAGGCCCAGCTCGGTCGCATGCGCGGCCACGCGCGCATGCGCATGGCCGAATACCTGGAGCGCATCGACGTAACGCGAACACAAGCCGTCGTCGCCGATCAGCAGCAGCGGCTGATCGGCGAGCGCGATGCCACGCTCCGCGAGCATCGCGTCGAGCGCATTGAGCTCGTGACCGATCAGCAGGCCCGACAGGTAGTCGCCCTGCGCATCGGGCGCGAGCCGGTCGGTCAGCCCCAGCGTGCGCGTGCTGAAAATCGTCGCGAGCAGCCCCGTGTGCTGCGCGCCGCGTGCGACCGATACGCCGCGCACGAACGCGTCGCGGTCGGGCGACGCACCCGGGCGCATCGTGCGGCCGAGGATCGTGTGATCGCGCAGCACCGCGAACAGCTCGCCGGTCATGAAGGTCTGGAAGCGTTCGATCATCCCGTCCTTCACCCACGCCCATTTCGCATGCGTGCCCGGCAAGCCGATCAGTACCCCTGAACGATCGGCGCCAAGCGTGGGATCGCTCGCGAGCGCGCCGACGATCTGCGTTTCTTCGCCGCGCATCACGTCGGGCAATTCGCCCGTCGCGATCACGCCCGGCACGATCGAGACCGTCGCGCCGCGCGACGTCGTCACGGTGATGAGCCCCGCGACGAGCGCGTCGGCGCCGGCCGGCACCGCGACGTACGGCGCTTCGCGCCAGCCCTGCGCGCTGCCGACCATCCCGGCGGCGAGCACCGGCAGGCCGGGCGTACGGTCGAGCCAGTCGCCGCACGCTTCCTCGAACACCGCGTCGAACGCGCGCGCGCCGCCGCCCGGCACGTGCATCACGCCGGCCGCCCGGCTGCGCGTATCGATCGGCACGCCGTGCGCGTCGTACAGATACGCGCGCAGCGACGTGGTGCCCCAGTCGAGCGCGATCAGCGACGGGGAAGCGGAACTGGCATCCGGAGCGGGCCGGGTCGAAGTCGTCATCGTTTGATCCTGCGGGTACCCTGCGGCGGGCTCCAGCCCAGTTCCGCGGAAATGGCTCGCGCTTCGCGCTGCACGAGCGGAATCAGTTCGTCCATGCGGTCGTGCGGCATGTACGGAATCGTGCTCGCGACCGACACCGCCGCGACGATCGCGCCCGACGCGTCGCGGATCGGCGCGGCCACGCAGCGGATCGACGCCTCGTTTTCCTCGAGATCGAACGTATAGCCGCCGGCCGCGTAATGGGCCATGCGCTGCAGGAACGCGCTCGTCTCGGGCCGGTTGTCGGGCTTGAAGTTGACGCCGGCCAGCGCGCGCCGCGCGGCCTCGAACAGCGAGCGCCACAGGTCCGGATCGAGGTCGAGCATCATCGCCTTGCCGATACCCGTCGACGCGAGCGGCATCCGGTGGCCGACGCGCGAGCGCATCTCGAGGCCGCGCGTGCCGGGAATCTTGTCGATGTACAACACGTCGTCGCCGTCGCGCACGCCGAGATGGATCGTGTCGAGCGTCGCTTCCGCGAGCGCTTCCAGATGCGGGCGCGCCACCGCGGTGAGCGGCATCTGCTCGAGCGCGATCGTGCCGAGCTCGATCAGCTTCGGGCCGAGCAGGTAGCCGCCCTGCACCTGGCGCAGATAGCGCGCCTGCACGAGGCTGCTGACGAGCCGGTGCGTCGTGCTGCGCGTCGTGCCGAGCGCGGCGCCGATCGCGCGCATGTCGCGCGCGCCGTTGGCGATCGCCTCGAGAATCGCGAGGCCGCGCAGCAGCGTCTGCGTGCCGGCCTGCTGCGCGGCGAGGTCGAGCGGCGTGCTGGTCGCGCCGATGCTGTCGGTCAGCGACGCATCGTCCGGCATCGCGCGCCGGGCGTCGAGGGCAAGGGAGTCTGGCATCTTGGTCATGGGGCGGGGCTTCTTCAACGGAATCGGTGAAGCCGCCCGCGCGGCGCCGGAACTGCGTCCGATGCGGCGGCGTGGCGGCGGTCGATGCACCGAGTAAAGCGCCCGGCGAACTTCATGGAAGGTGTCTCCGTGTGCGACGGGCGCCGCGCGATGCGTGGGTCCGAAGCTGTCGATGTGCTTCGGATTGTAGGAGCGCACGCATTCGTCTCCAATATTTGAATGCGTTGCCCAGATAATGAGAATCCCGGCTAAATCCACGGCGAGCCCGGTATCCCAGCCGCGCCATGCGCACGGGGGCGGAACCCGCCGTTCCGCAGGTTCCGCCCCCGTTTGTTCGCCGCGTGCCGCGCTTACTGCTGGCTCGTGCTGCTGCGCGCCTGCATGTAGCGCTGTACGTCCGCGAACGACACGCGGCCGCTACCGGCGGCATCCATCTGCCGGAAATGGTTCGCGACATAGCCGAGGCCGGCCGCGCGCGCCTGCGCCTCGGTGATCGACCCCGTGTTCTGCGTGTCGGCCGCGCTGAACTGCCGCGCGAGCTTGCGCACCACCTGCGCGTGCAGCGCGGCGCCGGTCGTCTGCGTGCCGGCGGTCGCGTGGCGCGCGGCCGGCGGCACGTACGGGTCGCCGAGCTGCGCCTGGCGCGCGCGCGCCGGTGCGGCGGCGTCGCTCGCCTGCGCGAACGCGGAGAGGGATGTTGCGGCGCCGGCGCATGCGAGCGCCGCGGCAACGACGATGAAACGATTCTTCATGTCAGGCTCCAGTCTGGAATGAGGTCGTCGACGGCCGGCGAGCAGCGCCACCTGGGGCGCCTGTCGCCGGCCTCACGCATCGCATCAGTGCGCGGCCGCGCCGTAGAAGGTCACGAGATCGGCTTTCTCCTGCGGACGCGACGTATCGTCGAGATAAACCATGTGCCCGCCCTGATAGTCCTTGATCGTCAGGTTCGGTTGCGTGCCGAGCCGCGCGAGGTCGAGCTCGGTCTGGTAGAACGGCGTCGCGATGTCGTGATACCCGTTCAGCGACAGCACCTTCAACTGCGGATTCAGCGTCAGCGCCGCGGCCAGATCGGGAATCGTGTCGGGCATCGCGAGGCCGTCGTGCGTCCAGTCCCACGTGTTGATCGCATTGCTGCTCACCGAGTAGGCCGACTGCGCGGTGTACTTCAGCTCGTTCGGCAGGTAGCTGCCGATCGTGTCGGTGAACGGCTTCGTGATGAACGAGCTGGACGGATCGCCGTCGGCCGCGAGCGGGCTCGACACGGGCACGTTCACGCGTGCATCGTAGCGGCCGATCAGCGTGCCCGGAATCAGCGACAGCTGGAAGCTGTTGTCGAAGAAGGTCGGGACCACGTTGAAGTCGGCATTCCACAACGCCTGCTTCACGCCGGTCGAATTCGCCATCGTCGTGACGAGATTCGGCGGCGGCGGCGTGTGGCTCGCGAGGTACGCGTTCACGGCCGGCGCGTAGCTGCCGGCCGTCAGCAGGCGCATCTGGTCCGCATACTGCGGCAGGTTCGACGGGTTCGGATTGTCGAGCTGATAGTACGCGCCGACCGTGCCGTACGACGGCACGAAGCCCGCGCAGCTCACCGGGCTCGCGCCCCTGTTCGAGTTGCCGACATAGTCGCTCGCCATGTCGCAGTTGGTGTTGTAGTTCAGGATCGACGACTGCAGCACGATGCCGTCGAGCTTCACGCCGGCCGTCTCGAGCAGGTTCGCGAGCACGTCGGTGCGCGGCGTGCCGTACGACTCGCCGAACAGGTATTTCGGCGAAGCGCTGCGCTGGTTCACGCTCAGGTAGCGCGTCACGAAATCGCGGAACGCGCCGGCGTCCTGGTCGACGCCCCAGAACGTCTGGTTCGTGTTCGGCGCGACCGCTTCCGAGAAGCCGGTGCCGATCGCATCGACGAACACGAGGTCGGTCGTGTCGAGCAGGGTTTCCTGGTTGTCGACGAACGGGAACGTCGACGTGTTCGCGTTCGGGTCGCCGGTCTGGATCCGGCGCGGGCCGAACGAGCCGAGGTGCAGCCACACCGACGCCGAGCCGGGGCCGCCGTTGTACAGGAACGTGACGGGCCGCTTCGCCGCGGGCTGGTTGTCGGCCGTGTAGGCGACGTAGAAGAACGATGCTTCGGGCGCGCCCGTCTGCGGATTGCGGGCGACGAGGTGGCCGGCGGTGGCCGTGTACCGGATCGTCTTGCCGTTCAGCGTGATCTGATGGTGCGTGACGGCGGCTTTCTCGACCGCGGCGGACGCGTCGAGCGACGCGTTCGCACTCGACGAATAACTGTTCGGATCGTTGTACGCGCGGTCGACCTGACCGGCGGGATCGGCTGAATTCGCGACGCTCGCGGCAGACGACGACGTCACGTCGTCGTTGCAGGCCGTCAGAATCAGCGAAGAACACACCACCCCCAACAACAGCTTCGCTTTGCTCGCTGGCATCGTTGCGTTCCTTCTCTCGGATGTTTTTTGTGTCGAGCGGCCGGATAAGCCCCCCCCGCCTCGATTGCGGCCGATAAGCCGAGGCGCTGGCCAATATACGCGAGCCCGTCAGCTTTGAAAAATTTTGAAATATTTGGCGCGCAAGCGGTGCAGCGCACACCTTTCAGGAATGCTTCGATTCGCGAAACGTTGCATTTCACGGCGCTTTCAGCGACTTTCGCGTTTACCCGCGGCGGCTAAAAAAGCACGGATTTCGTGCGATGTCGGTCAACAAAATCGCGCACTTATCGGTATTGCTCAGTAAAGCGAAATAGACGGATTCGTCTAAAGGATGTGGCCCGAAATGGCGGCGACACGGATGCGCTGCAGCGCACCAATCGCGCGTCGACGACGGAATGGACAACGCAGCAGCGCGGGCGCGCCGCTCACTCCGATTGCGGCAGTTCGGCCGCGCCCATCCGGCGCGCGATGACCGCCGCGCGCTGCGCCTGATAGGCCGAGCCGCGATGCGCATCGAACCAGCGCGGCTTCGGCAGCATCACCGCGAGACGCGCGGACTGCCACGCGCCGAGCCGGCTCGCGGGAATCTTGTAGTAATAGCGCGCGGCCGCTTCGGCGCCGTACACGCCGCGCCCCCATTCGACCGAATTCAGGTAGATCTCGAAGATGCGCTCCTTGTCGAGCACCGTTTCGAGCATCCACGTGATGATCAGCTCCTGGCCCTTGCGGATGTAGCTCTTCTCGCGCGACAGGAACAGGTTGCGTGCGAGCTGCTGCGTGATCGTCGAGCCGCCCGCGACGATCCTGCCGCGCGCCTTGTTCTTCTCCCACGCCTGCAGGATCGCGTCGACGTCGTAGCCGTTGTTGGTCGCGAAGGTCGAATCTTCGGACGCGATCAGCGCCCGCTTCAGGTTGCGCGAGATCTGGTCGTACGGCACCCACTGGTGCCGGATCTGCGCGGGCGGCGTGTCGCGCGACAGCCACCACGCGTCGGTGCGCATGAAGGCGGTCGAGCCCGGATTCACGAACGACCACAGCGCGATCTGCGCGAGATAGAACAATTGCGTCGCGAGCCACGCGCCCGCGAACACCGATCCCGCGTAGACGGCCCAGCGAGCGAGGCTCACCGTCCGCGTGCGCTGCGTGCCGCTCACCGCCACCACGTGCCGCGCTCCGTTCAGCTCGCCGCGAGCGCCTGGCGCAGCGCGGCCAGCACCGGCGCGCCGTCCGGCCGCACGCCGCGCCAGATGAAGAACGATTCGGCCGCCTGCTCGACCAGCATCCCGAGGCCGTCGGCCGTGCGCGCGCCGAGCGACGCCGCGTGCTGCATGAACACGGTCGGCTGCGCGCCGTACATCATGTCGTACGCGAGCGTGCCGGCACCGAACGCCGCGGGGTCGCATTCCGGCAGCGCGGCGTCGAGGCTGCCGGCCGTCGCATTGATCACCACGTCGTACGGCTCGGCCCGCACGACGCCGGGGCCACCGCCCGCGAGCGTGCAGCCCGCGTCGTGCGCGGCCTGCATGAACTGGCCGACGAGCGCTTCGGCCTTGCTCGCGGTGCGGTTCACGATTCCGATCGACAGCGGCGCGCGATCGAGCAGCGGCAGCACGACACCGCGCGCGGCGCCGCCCGCGCCGAGCAGCAGGATGCGCGCGCCCGCGAGCGACACGCCGAGATTCGCCTCGATGTCGCGCACGAGGCCGACGCCGTCGGTGTTGTCGCCGTGGAGGCGGCCGTCGGCGTCGATGCGCAGCGTGTTCACCGCGCCTGCCGCCGCCGCGCGCGCCGACAGCGTGTCGGCAAGCGCATGCGCGTCCAGCTTGAACGGCACCGTCACGTTCGCGCCGCGTCCGCCTTCGGCGACGAACGCGCGCACGGCTGCCTCGAACCCGTCGATCGGTGCGAGCCGGTGCGTGTATTCGATCGGCTCGCCGGTCTGCGCGGCGAATTGCGCGTGGATGAACGGCGACTTGCTGTGCGCCACCGGGTTGCCGAACACGACATAGCGGTCGGCGCCGCTCGTCGACGCAGCTGCGCTCATGATGCGCGCCCCTCTTCGCCGTCGTTGCCGCTCGCGGCTTCGCCGCCGTCGGCCGCCGCGCCGTCTGCCTCGGCCAGCGCTTCGGCCTCGGTTTCCGCCGACGCGTCTTCCGCGTCGACCAGCGTGTCGTCGCCGCCTTCGGCGTCGTCCTCTTCGTCGGCCGCGTCGCCGCTCGTCACGGTCGGCGCGTCGAGCACGTTCAAGAGGCGCACCGACGCCTCGATCGTCAGCTCGTCGAGCGACATCACGTCGAGCAGCACGCGCGTGCCGCGCGCATGCACGCCGAGCCCCGGCACGTGCAGCAGCAGCGGGATTTCCTCGAGGCGCACGAGATCGCCCTTCACGACGCTCGCGACCACCTGCTTCTTCTGTTCCTGCGCGAGCCAGCGCAGGCACCAGAAGTACTCCATCCGGCGCTGGTAGTCGGCGTAGGCCGTATACGTATCGTCGAAGCCCTGCACGACCGCGTAGAGATCGGCGTCCTTCGGCTTGAACGGCGCGGCGAGCTTCGCGGTGACGCCGTGCTGCACGCACGCGAGCAGTTGCCACTGGTTCACGAGGTCGACGTAGCGGCGCAGCGGCGACGTGCTCCACGCGTACTGCGCGACGCCGAGGCCTTCGTGCGGCGCGGCCGTCGTCTGCATCCGAGTGCGCTTCGGGCCCGGCGCGCCGAAGCCGCGCTGCGAGCGGTAGATGCCCGGCACCGTGTGGTCGTGCAGGAACGCGCCCCAGGTCGAGTTCGCGAGGATCGCGAGCTCCGACACGATCAGGTCCAGCGGCGAGCCGCGGCGGCGCGGCGTGATCGTCACGTGCTCGCCTTCGACGTAGAAGTTGTAGTCGGTGTTGCGCTGCACCTCGCGCTTCAGGCCGTAGCCCGCGCGCGCGACCTGGCGCTTCTCGAACAGCGCCTGCGCGAGCGGCCACAGCACGGCGATGTCGTCCTTGTGCGGGTAGTCGCCGGTGCCGGCCGCGAGCGTCTCTTCGTTGACGAGCTCGTCGAGCGTGTTGTGGCGCAGGTTGCTCTTCACGAACACGAGCTCGGCGCGCGTCTCGCTTGCGACGATGTCCTGCGTGTCGCGGTTGACGATGATGTACAGCGACAGCGCCGGGCGGTAATCGCCCTCTTTCAGCGTGAACACGTCGACGACGTCGTCCGGCAGCATCGTGATCTTGTCGCCCGGCATGTAGACGGTCGACAGGCGCGCGCGCGCGATCGCGTCGACCGCGTCGCCGCGCACGATGCCGAGCGCCGGCGCCGCGATGTGCACGCCGATCCGCACGCGGCCGTCGGCCAGGTGCTCGACCGAGAACGCGTCGTCGATTTCGGTGGTCGTGATGTCGTCGATCGAGAACGCCTCGACGTCCGCGCGCGGCAGATCGTCCGGCAGCGGGCCGACCGTGACGGGCGGAAAGCCCGTGCCGTGCGGGAAGAATTCCGCGAGAAAGCGCGCTTCGTGCAGCGCACGCGGCGACTCGATGCCGCCGCAGTCGAGCATCAGCCGCGCCGGCGACACGCCGCGCGCGCCGGCCGCCGCTTCCATCGCCTTGTATTCGATCGAATTCTTGTCCGGCCGCGTGAGCAGCCCGAGCACCTTGCCCGCGAACGCTTCCGGCAGCTTGCCGGCCTTCAGCTCCTCTTCATACTGCGCCTGCACCAGCGCCTGCTGGCGCTTGCGCTCGAGCGACGCGAGCGCCATCTTGAGCTGCTCTTCCGGCGCGCGCTGGTACTGGCCGCGCCCCTTGCGACGGAAGTAGACGGGCGAGCCGTGCAGCCGCAGCACCAGCGCCGCGCGCTCGACCGGGCCGTACGTCGCGCCGAAGTACTCGGCGGCCAGCGCCGTGTACGCGAACTCGTCGGCCGGCGCGCATTCCCACAGGAAGTCCAGATCGATCTGCTGCGCGGCCGTGTCGGCCTCCTGCATCAGTTCGCCCGCGGCCGGCTTGTCAAATTCGATCAGCACGTCTTTCGCGCGCACCTTCGCACGCCGCCCGCCGGGCAACTCGACCTGAAATGCGTCGCCCTGGCGCGACAGCACGCTGCCCGCCTTGAAACTGCCCGATTCCTCGAAGAAAACGTTCACTCAGTACTCTCGTTCAGACTGCCGGGCGCCGCGTCGGCGGCGCCGCATGATGATGGGGATTCGATCGGCACGCGGCCGGTTAAGACGTCTTTCCGTCGCAAAACGCGAGAACGTCGTCGACATAGTCGGCAAATTCGCTGATCCCGTGATCGCTGCCGTCGATCACGCGGGTTTTCGCGCCCGGGTAATGGGCCAGCATCTCGCGGTAATCGAGCACTTCGTCGCCGGTCGCCGCGAACAAATAGTAGCGGTCGGCGCGCGTGATCGCCGGCACGCGCAGCGCGTCGAGTTCGTGCAGATGCCGGCGCTCGACGACGATCGTGCCGCCGCCGTGCCACAGCGGCTGTTCGCCCAGATGCTGCTCGAGATCGCGCTGCGGCACGATCGCCGGATTCAGCAGCACGGCCTTCCAGCCGTGCTTTTCGGCGAGCCATGTCGCGTAATAACCGCCGAGCGAGCTGCCGATCACGGTGACGTCGCGGGCACCCGCGACCTCGGCTTCCGCGACGGCGATCGCCTCGAGCGGCGACACCGACAGCGACGGGCACCGCCACTCGCCGGTGCGGCCGAGTTCGGCCATGCGCGCGGCGAGCAGCCGCGACTTCTGCGATTCCGGCGACGACCGGAAGCCGTGCAGATACAGGATCACGTGCGGCTCCCGAGCGCATCGAGCAGCTTCTGGTGCACGCCGCCGAAGCCGCCGTTGCTCATGACGAGCACGTGGTCGCCCGGACGCGCGGCCTCGACCACCGCCTTCACCAGCAGATGCAGATCGTCGAATGCGCGCGCGCGGTCGCCGAGCGGCGCAAGCGCTTCGGCGAGATTCCAGCCGAGCGCGTCGCGCCCGGTCGGCGCGCCGTAGCCGAACACGAGATCGGCATCGGCGAGGCTCGCCGGCAATTGCGACTTCATCACGCCGAGCTTCATCGTGTTCGAGCGCGGCTCGAGCACGGCGAGGATGCGGGCATTCTGGCGGCCGATGCGCGCACGAAGGCCGGCGATCGTGGTGTCGATCGCGGTCGGATGGTGCGCGAAATCGTCATAGACGGTCACGCCGTCGACGCTGCCGCGCACTTCCATGCGGCGCTTCACGTTGCGGAACGATGCGAGCGAAACGGCCGCCTGCGCGGGCGGCACGCCGACGTGGCGCGCGGCGGCGATCGCCGCGAGCGCGTTCATCCGGTTGTGGTCGCCCTGCACCTGCCACGCGACTTCGCCGACGCGCTCGGCGTGCGAATACACCGCGAAGCGCTCGTCGACCGGCACGCCGTCCTCGGCCGGCAGCGCTTGCCAGCCGCCGTCGACGCCGAAACGCTCGACCTCGCTCCAGCAGCCGCGCGCCAGCACGCGCTCGAGCGCATCCGAGCGGCCGTTCGTGACGATCCGGCCGACCCCGGGCACGGTGCGTACCAGATGATGGAATTGCGTCTCGATCGCGGCGAGATCGGGGAAGATGTCGGCGTGATCGAATTCGAGGTTGTTCAGTACCGCGGTACGCGGCCGGTAGTGGACGAACTTCGAGCGCTTGTCGAAGAATGCCGTGTCGTACTCGTCGGCCTCGATCACGAAGAAGCTCGAATCGGTGAGCCGCGCGGACACGCCGAAGTTCAACGGCACGCCGCCGATCAGGAAGCCCGGGTTGAGCCCGGCGTCCTCCAGCAGCCACGCGAGCATCGACGACGTGGTCGTCTTGCCGTGCGTGCCCGCGACCGCGAGCACCCATTTGCCGGCCAGCACGTGCTCGCCGAGCCACTGCGGGCCCGACACGTACGGCAGGCCGCGATCGAGGATCGCCTCCATCAGCGGGTTGCCGCGCGTGACGACGTTGCCGATCACGAACAGGTCCGGTTTCAGGTCGATCTGCTCGGCGCCGTAGCCCTCGATCAGCGTGATGCCCTGCGCCTCGAGCTGCGTGCTCATCGGCGGATAGACGCCCGCGTCGCAACCCGTCACCGTGTGGCCCGCCTCGCGTGCGAGTACGGCGAGACCGCCCATGAAGGTGCCGCAGATGCCAAGAATATGGATGTGCATAGATGAATGCTTTCGCGCCGCCGGGCGCCGTCGATTCGGAAAGGATGCGTGTGCGTCGCGCCGGACGGGCCGTGCGGCCGGCGCCCGGCCCACGACCTTGCCGCGACACAAAGGACACTATTGTAACTGACGGCCTGCGATGCCCGGCGACCCGAACGATGCGCGCGAACGGCGCCGGCGCCCTCGGGCGGCGGGCCGCCGCACCCGTGCTCGGGCGCCGCGACGATCGAGTATGATTGCCGGATCATGTCTCGCAAACCTCTTGTCGATCCGCGGCGCGTCCGCGAGGAAATCGCCCAGTCCGCCGCCCGCCTGATCGCGGAGGACGGCCTGGACTACGCCGGCGCGAAACGCAAGGCCGCGCGCCAGTTGCTGGGCGATTCGCGCGTTGCCGGCGAATGGCTGCCGGATAACGACCAGATCGAGGAAGAATTGCGCGAGTACCTCGCGCTGTTCCAGAGCGACACGCAGCCGGACGAACTGCGCCGCCTGCGCGAGATCGCGCTCGACTGGATGCGCCGGCTCGCCGAGTTCCATCCTTATGTGACGGGCGCCGTGCTGAACGGCACCGCGAACGCGCATTCGGATATCCATTTGCAGGCATTCACCGACAACCCGAAGGACGTCGCGATCTACCTGCTGAACCAGAACGTCCAGTACGACGTATCCGAGACGCGGCATTTCGCGGGCCGCGGCGACGTCGAGACGCTCAGTTTCCTGTGGCGCCCGCGGCGCGACGTGGATGCGATCGGCATCCATCTCGCGCTGTATGCGAGCGACGACCTGCGCGGCGCGGTGAAGGCCGACGCGCGCGGCCGCGTCGCCCGCGCGGACGCCGCCGCGCTGCGCGCGCTCGTCGCGGCAGGCCAGGCCCCTTCCGAACCGGAATGATTCAACGATGATGATGAAACGCATGTTGGCGCTCGCGGTGGTCGCGGCCGCCGCCGTCGCCGGCGGAGTCGCCGCCGGTCACTGGTTCCGCGGCACGGCCGACGACGGTGTCGCCGTCGCCGCGCCGACCACCCACGGCAATCCGGTCGAGCAGCTGTGGGCGTCGTCGCTCACCGGCGTCGACGGCAAGCCGGCGACGCTGACCGCCTTCAAGGGCCAGAAGGTCGTCGTCAATTTCTGGGCGTCGTGGTGCGGCCCGTGCGTCGAGGAGATGCCCGAGCTGGTCGCGCTGTCGCACCAGTACAAGCAGAAAGGCATCCGTTTCGTCGGGATCGGCGTCGATTCCGAGCAGAACGTGAAGAACTTCCTGCAGAAGGTGAAGGTCGACTATCCGGTGTTCGTCAGCGGCTACGCGGGCGCCGATCTGGCCCGTAATTTCGGGAATACCGCCGGCGCGCTGCCGTTTACCGTCGTCATCGACGAAACCGGCAAGATCCGCGAGACAAAATTAGGACAAATCCAGCCGGCCGAGCTGAAAAAGACACTCGACGCGCTGTAATCGGCCCGGACAGCGGCCCGCGCGTTGCCGGCGATTTGCAGGTCGATCGCCGCAATTTCGCGGGAATTCGCCGATACTTTGCGTTCGCACCGGTAATTCTTGCAGGTCCGACGCGTCTGGCCGTTCGGCAAAACTAGACAAATTTCTCTAAATAGCGCTAAAGTTCGCGCAATTCCGCAGAAATAGAAGCGACCATGACACGATTGCTGGTGTTGCACG
The DNA here is from genome assembly GCF_015712225.1 of Burkholderia sp. 9775_39. Classification (NCBI taxonomy): domain Bacteria; kingdom Pseudomonadati; phylum Pseudomonadota; class Betaproteobacteria; order Burkholderiales; family Burkholderiaceae; genus Burkholderia; species Burkholderia sp. 9775_39. Next base: position 181,294 of record NZ_JACCQC010000014.1, read on the forward strand.
GCCCCAACCTGAACCTTCTCGGCACCCGGGAACCGGAGGTGTACGGCCGCGTCACGCTCGCGCAGATCGATCAGGCGCTTGCCGCGCGCGCCCGGGAAGCCGGCGCCGAACTGTCGTCGTTCCAGAGCAACCATGAAGGCGCGCTGGTCGACCGCATCCAGGCCGCGCGGGAGGAACAGACCGATTTCATCCTGATCAATCCGGCCGCGTATACGCACACGAGCGTTGCGATCCGGGACGCGATCGCCGGCGTTGGCATCCCGTTCGTCGAGGTTCACCTGTCGAACGTGCATCGCCGCGAAGCGTTCAGGCACCACTCCTACTTTTCCGACCAGGCCGAAGGCGTGATCTGCGGGCTCGGCTGGAAAGGTTATCTGTACGCGCTCGAGTACGCGCTGGACAAGCTGCAAGGCACGTCGCGCGGCTGATTTCGCGATCTAGATTCAGCGCCGGCCCCTAACCGGCGCTTTCACGTATTGAAAGGGGAATTCCCGATGGATCTTCGTAAGCTGAAAACTCTGATCGACCTCGTTTCCGAATCCGGCATCTCCGAGCTGGAAGTGACGGAAGGCGAAGGCAAGGTGCGTATCGTCAAGAACGCGCCGCCGGTCTACGTGCAGCCGACGGCTGGGTATGCCCCGCAAGTCAGCGCGCCCGCTCCGTCGGTCGCGCTGCCGACCGAAGGCGCTGCCGCGCCGGCCGCCGGCGCCGCCGCCGCACCGGCCGCTCCGCAGGGCCACGTCGTGACGTCGCCGATGGTCGGCACGTTCTATCGCGCGCCGTCGCCGGGCGCCGACCCGTTCGTGCAGGCCGGCGACACGGTCAAGGAAGGCCAGACGATCTGCATCATCGAAGCGATGAAGCTGCTCAACGAGATCGAGTCGGACAAGGCCGGCGTGGTCAAGGAAATCCTCGTCGAGAACGGCCAGGCCGTCGAATACGGCCAGCCGCTTTTCGTGATCGGCTAAGCCCGCCGCGCGGCCCTGCCGGCCGCGCGCCGCCGATGCTCGCCAGGCGCCGTTCGCGCGCCCCTCGAAGAGACGAATACTCGCTATGTTTGAAAAAATCCTCATTGCCAACCGCGGTGAAATCGCGCTGCGCATCCAGCGCGCGTGCCGCGAACTCGGCGTCAAGACGGTGGTCGTCTACTCGGAAGCCGACAAGGAAGCCAAGTACGTGCGCCTCGCGGACGAAGCCGTCTGTATCGGCCCGGCCCCGTCGAACCTGAGCTACCTGAACATGCCGGCGCTGATCAGCGCCGCGGAAGTCACCGATGCCGAGGCGATCCACCCCGGCTACGGCTTCCTGTCGGAGAACGCCGATTTCGCGGAGCGCGTCGAGCAGTCGGGCTTCACGTTCATCGGCCCGCGCCCGGAAACGATCCGCATGATGGGTGACAAGGTCACCGCGAAGCAGACGATGATCAAGACCGGCGTGCCGTGCGTGCCGGGCTCGGAAGGCGCGTTGCCGGACGATCCGAAGGAGATCGTCAAGATTGCGCGCACGATCGGCTATCCGGTCATCATCAAGGCGGCCGGCGGCGGCGGCGGGCGCGGGATGCGCGTCGTGCACACCGAAGCCGCGCTCGTCAACGCGGTCAACATGACCCGCGAGGAAGCCGGCCGTGCGTTCGGCAACCCGCAGGTGTACATGGAGAAGTTCCTCGAGAACCCGCGCCACATCGAGATCCAGGTGCTGTCGGACGCGTACAAGAACGCGATCTGGCTCGGCGAGCGCGACTGCTCGATGCAGCGCCGCCACCAGAAGGTGATCGAGGAAGCGCCGGCGCCGGGCATTCCGCGCCGCCTGATCGACCGTATCGGCGACCGCTGCGCGGACGCGTGCAAGAAGATGGGCTACCTCGGTGCGGGCACGTTCGAATTCCTGTACGAAAACGGCGAGTTCTACTTCATCGAGATGAACACGCGCGTGCAGGTCGAGCACCCGGTATCGGAGCTGATCACGGGCGTCGACATCGTGCAGGAACAGATCCGCATCGCGGCCGGCGAGAAGCTCACGCTGCGCCAGCGCGACATCCAGTTCCGCGGACACGCGATCGAATGCCGGATCAACGCCGAAGATCCGTTCAAGTTCACGCCGTCGCCGGGCCGGATCACGTCGTGGCATACGCCGGGCGGCCCGGGCGTGCGCGTCGATTCGCACGCCTACAATGGCTATTTCGTGCCGCCGAACTATGATTCGATGATCGGCAAGCTGATCACCTACGGCGCGACGCGCGAACAGGCGATCCGCCGGATGCGCATCGCGCTGTCGGAAATGGTCGTCGAAGGCATCCAGACCAACATCCCGCTGCACCGCGAGCTGATGATCGACTCGAAGTTCGTCGAAGGCGGCACCAGCATCCATTACCTCGAAAACCGGCTCGCGCAGAAGCAGCAGGTCGCACCGGAAGAAGCGTAAGCATGAGTTATCGCGAACTCGTCGTCGAACTGGCCCGCGAGCATGCGGAGGCCCTGTCCGACGCGCTGCTCGATCTCGGCGCGCTGTCGGTGTCCGTCGAAGACGCCGACGCCGACACGCCCGACGAACAGCCGCTCTTCGGCGAGCCGGGCCTGGTGCCCGATCGCACCGCGTGGCAGCACTCGCGCGTGGTCGCGCTGCTGTCGGCCGACCATGAGCCAGCCGTGCTGCTCGCGGCGGCCGCGAACGAGATCGGCCTCGCCGAAACGCCGAAGTTCGTCGTGCGCGAAGTCGAGGAGCAGGACTGGGTGCGGCTCACGCAGTCGCAGTTCGAGCCGATCCCGATCGGCGAACGGATCTGGGTCGTGCCGTCGTGGCACGATGCGCCCGACCCCGATGCGCTCGTCCTCGAACTCGATCCCGGCCTCGCATTCGGCACCGGCAGCCACCCCACCACCCGTCTGTGCATGGAGTGGCTCGAGCAGTCGGTGAAGCCCGGCCAGTCGGTGCTCGACTACGGCTGCGGCTCGGGCATTCTCGCGATCCTCGCGAAGAAATGCGGGGCGAACCCCGTGATCGGCATCGACATCGATCCGCAGGCGGTCGAATCGGCGCGCCAGAACAGCGAACGCAACCGTGCGGAGGTCACGTACGGGCTGCCCGATGCATGCCCGGACGGCGAATTCGACATCGTCGTCGCGAACATCCTGTCGAACCCGCTGAAGCTGATGGCATCGATGCTCGCATCGAAGGTCAAGCCGGGCGGGCGCATCGCGCTGTCGGGCGTGCTCGCGCGCCAGGCGGACGAAGTCGCGGCCGTTTATGCGCGCTACGTCGACATCTCGGTCTGGCGCGAACACGAAGGCTGGGTATGCCTTGCCGGAACCCGCCGCGAAAGCCATTAGAATAGCGCTGTCCTTCACTCTGGCCAGCAGGCCGCCCGGCTCGACATGCTTCTTGCGACGCGCTGCCCTCATTGCGAAACCGTCTTCCGGCTGCAGCAGGAACAGCTCGCGCTGCATCAGGGGCTCGTGCGCTGCGGGCATTGCCACGAAGTCTTCAACGCCTCCGAATCGCTCGTTCCCGAGTACGCGCAGCAGCCCGAGCCGGCGTTGACCGAACCGGCTGCCGCGCCGAGCGACAGTGAGGCGCAGCCGCAGGCCGTGCCGGCCCGGCTGTTCGCCGCCGACGCACCGCCTTCCGGCCTGCCGACCGGCACCGACTACAAGCCGGAAGGCTGGGACATGTGGGCGCCGTGGCTCGACGCCGGCGTCGATCCGTCGCTGCAGCACAGCGTCGAGACCGTGCGCACCGAGCCGCTGATACCGGTCGCGCTCCCGTCCACGGAAGCCGGCGTCGTTCATCTGTCGGGTACGCCCGCACCGTTCGCGTCCTCGCCGGCCGAGCTGGATTCGTCGACTGCCGTCGAGCAAGCGGCCGAACCGCATTCGCCGCACACGCGGCACGACCCGCATGAACCCGAAGCGGCCGAGCACGCGCCCGTCGAGCGCGATCCGCGCGAGCCGCGCTTCGTCGCTCGTCCTCCGTCGGAAGCGGACACCGCGGCTGAACCCGCCGAACCTGTCGGTCACGCGCGTTTCGCCGCGCCGGACGACGAACACGCGCCGCGCGAACCGCGTTTTGCGTTCACGCCCGCACCGGCCGTCAGCGAAGCCGAAACCGCATCGGAACCCGATACCTTCACCCGGCACGACACCAGCCCGACCGCGGCAGCGGCCGATGAACCGGCAGCCCGGCCGGCGATCCAACCGGCCGTCCAACCGGCCGTCCCGTTCCCCGCCGCACTGGCTGATGACGATCGTCCACACTTCGCCGTCACGCGCGAGACCCGCGCGCCGCAGCGACGCGGGATGCTCGGCGGCTTTGTCGGCGGCCTCATCGCGGCCGCGCTGGTCGGGCTGCTCGCCGTGCAACTGGCGTGGTGGCAGCGCGAAACGCTGATGATCTACTGGCCCGTCACGCAAGGCTGGTTCCGGCAGGCCTGCGCGCCGCTCGGCTGCACGGTCACGCCGCCGCGCGCGATCGACGGCCTGCGGCTCGACGCGACCGACCTGCGCCAGCTCGACGGCCCGCGCGAGCTCGAACTGAAAGTGCCGCTGACGAACCGCTACCGCGTCGCGCTCGCGTACCCGTCGCTCGAACTCACGCTGCTCGACGATACCAATCACGTCACCGTGCGCCGCGTGCTCGCGCCGCGCGACTACGTGCGCCCGGGCACGCCGATCGACGCCGGGCTGCCGCCCGGCACGACGCAGACGATGGTCGTCCGCCTCGAAACGAACGGCACGCCCGCCTCGAATTTCCGCGTCCAGATCTTCTATCCGTGACGCGCCGCGGCGCGCTTGCGCGCCCGTCTCAACCCGCGCGCCCGAGCGGCGCGCTATTTCGGAGCACGAACATGAGCAAAGTTACGCTGGGTGGCAACCCGATCGATCTCGCCGGCACGTTCCCGGCCGTCGGCGCGCAAGCCGCCGATTTCAAGCTGGTCGGCAAGGACCTCGCCGACCTGTCGCTCGCCAGCTTCGCCGGCAAGCGCAAGGTGCTGAACATCGTGCCGAGCCTCGACACGCCGACCTGCGCGACGTCGACCCGCAAGTTCAACGAAGCCGCGTCGTCGCTCGACAACACCGTGGTGATCGTCGTGTCCGCCGACCTGCCGTTCGCCGCCACGCGCTTCTGCACGACCGAAGGCCTCGCGAACGTCGTGACGGCATCGACGTTCCGCACCGGCCGCGCGTTCGCGAACGCGTACGGCGTCGACGTGACGAGCGGCCCGCTGAACGGCCTGACCGCACGCGCAGTGGTCGTGCTCGACGCGCAGGACAAGGTGATCCACGCGGAACTCGTCGGCGAAATCAAGGACGAGCCGAACTACGATGCAGCGCTCGCCGCACTGAAGTAAGCTTTCTTCCGCTTTCCCCTGCCGCGCCGCGCCCTTCGCGCGGCGTTGTCGCGCAGGGCCCCTCATTTCTACAGGAACGCACACCTTGGCTACGCTGATTTGCGGCTCGATCGCCTACGACTCCATCATGACCTTCGAAGGGCGGTTCCGCGAGCACATCCTGCCCGACCAGGTGCACCTCATCAACCTGAGCTTCCTCGTGCCGACGATGCGCCGCGAATTCGGCGGCTGCGCAGGCAACATCGGGTACGCGCTGCACCTGCTCGGCGGCGATGCGCGCATCATGGGCACGATGGGCGCGCTGGATGCACAGCCGTATCTCGACCGGCTCGACCAGCTCGGCCTGCGCCGCGACCACGTTCGCGTGCTGCCCGATACGTACACCGCGCAGGCGATGATCACGACCGATCTCGACAACAACCAGATCGCGGCGTTCCACCCGGGCGCGATGATGCAGTCGCACCTGAACCATGCGGGCGACGCGCCGGACATCAAGCTCGCGATCGTCGGCCCGGACGGCTTCGACGGGATGGTCCAGCACGTGGAAGAGCTCGCCAAGGCCGGGGTGCCGTTCGTGTTCGATCCGGGCCAGGGTCTGCCGCTGTTCGACGGTGCGACGCTGCGCCGCAGCATTGAACTTGCGACCTACGTAGCGGTCAACGACTACGAGGCCAAGCTGGTGAGCGACAAGACGGGATGGTCCGAAGATGAAATCGCCAGCCGGGTCGACGCCCTCGTCATCACGCGCGGCGAGCACGGCGCGACCATCCGCCACAAGCAGGGCGCGGAGCAGATTCCGGTCGTACCGGCCGAGCGCATCGCCGATCCGACCGGCTGCGGCGACGCCTTCCGGGGCGGCCTGCTGTACGGCATCGAGCATGGCCTCGACTGGGCAACCACCGGCCGCCTCGCGAGCCTGATGGGCTCGCTCAAGATCGCCCATCAAGGGCCCCAGACTTACGTACTGACGCGCGCCGAAATCGACGCACGCTTCGAGACTGCATTCGGTTACAGTCTCAAATGAATATTGTGGGAGAGCAAAGATGTTGACGAAAAAAACCCTCACGCTCGCGGCCATGCTGACGGCCACGCTGACCCTCGCCGGCTGCTTCACGGCACCCGGCTCGGCGGATGTCTATAGCGTCGGCCAGGCGCAGCGCGAACAGACCGTCCGCATGGGCACGGTCGAAAGCGTCCGCGCGGTGCGCATCCAGTCCGACGGCGGCGGCAGCGCGATCGGCACGCTCGGCGGCGGCGCCCTCGGCGCGGTCGCGGGCAGCGCGATCGGCGGCGGCAAAGGCTCGATCCTGACGGCGATCGCCGGCGGCCTCGTCGGTGCGGTCGCGGGTAACGCAGTCGGCGAAAACCTCAGCACCGCGAACGGTGTCGAAATCACCGTGCGCCTCGACAACGGCGATCTGCGCTCGATCACGCAGGCGGCAAGCGGCGAAGCGTTCCGCGCCGGCGAGCGCGTGCGCCTGCTGTCGAGCGGCGGCGTCACGCGCGTCACGCACTAACCGGCATCCTCAGCACGCGGCGCAAGCCGCGGTCGAACGCATGTGCGAAGCCGCACATGCGTTTTTTTTCGTCCGCGCGCCTTCGTCCACGCACGCGTCGGCCAGCCGATCGATGATCCATGCGGACGAAAAAAATCCCGCCACCTGAGCCAGATGGCGGGATTGATTGAGTAGCGCTACTCAACCCACGGACACCACGTGAGTGCCCGGGTGATGCTGCTCAGCCGCGATTACGGACGGCTGCCGGTCGGGAACGGCCATGCCGCTGCCGGGTTGAGCGCGGTCTTCACGCCCGATGCCGGCGCAACCGATGCGGTCGACGCGGTCGTTGCCGGTGCAGCCTTCTTCACGACGGCCTTCTTCGGAGCAGCAGCCTTCTTCGCCGGTGCGGCAGCCTTCTTCGCAGGGGCAGCCTTCTTGGCGGGCGCAGCCTTCTTCGCTGCAGCCTTCTTCGCAGGCGCGGCCTTCTTCGCTGCAGCCTTCTTCGCCGGCGCGGCCTTCTTCGCAGCAGCCTTCTTCGCCGGTGCGGCCTTCTTCGCAGCAGCCTTCTTCGCCGGTGCGGCCTTCTTCGCAGCAACCTTCTTCACTGCGACTTTCTTGGCGGCAACCTTCTTCGCAGCGGCCTTCTTAGCCGGTGCTGCCTTCTTCGCGGCGACCTTCTTGGCTGCAACCTTCTTCGTTGCGACCTTCTTGGCTGCGACCTTCTTCGCAGCGGCCTTCTTCGCCGGTGCTGCCTTCTTCGCGGCAACCTTCTTCACCGCGACCTTCTTCGCAGCAACCTTCTTCACTGCGGCCTTCTTCGCCGGAGCAGCAGCCTTCTTCGCAACGGTCTTCTTGGCAGCAACTTTCTTAGCAGCCGGTTTCTTCTTGGCAGTAGCCATGTTGTTCTCCTTCAGGTTCAGATGAGAGTCAGTTCAAACTACACCCTTCGTCAAAACCCGCTTCCCGCGGACGCTGTTCAGGACGTGCGCTTCGAAGCGGGCTATTCATCGGCGTACGCAGATACCGCGCGCTTACGCTAATGAATACGGTATGGCGCGCGTGACCACCCGGCCTCGCGCGCCAAATCAAGTCGGTAGCCGGCGCACCTCGCGCCGCTACCCCTAATCGCTTGATCAAGCGGACCGCCACATGGCCGTCCGCTTTTTCCGGAGGGAAGTTTGCCCATCCCACTGAAGGGTTCGCAAAGTGCCTGTCGTATCGTTGGGCCGTTAAGGCACCGGGCATGCTTTGCATCAGGCGTTCTTGCTCCTAAACCTTGGGCCGGGGCCGAGAGGCCACCGGCTGCTCCATCATGTAACGGGTTCGCTGCTGCGGGTTATTCCCAGGACAGCGCGCCCCCCGTCTGATACTCGATCACACGCGTCTCGAAGAAGTTGCGTTCCTTCTTCAGGTCGATCATCTCGCTCATCCACGGGAACGGGTTTTCCTCGTTCGGGAACAGCGGATCGAGGCCGATCTGCTGGCAACGGCGGTTGCTGATGAAGCGCAGATAGCTCTTGAACATCGACGCGTTCAAACCCAGCACGCCGCGCGGCATCGTGTCTTCGGCGTAGCGGTATTCGAGTTCGACAGCCTGCTTGAACAGCTCGCGGATCTCGGCGCGGAATTCCGCGGTCCAGAGATGCGGGTTCTCGAGCTTGATCTGGTTGATCAGGTCGATGCCGAAGTTGCAGTGCATCGACTCGTCGCGCAGGATGTACTGATATTGCTCTGCAGCACCCGTCATCTTGTTCTGGCGGCCGAGTGCGAGAATCTGCGTAAACCCGACATAGAAGAACAGGCCTTCCATGATGCAGGCGAACACGATCAGCGACTTCAGCAGCTTCTGATCCGCCTCGAGCGTGCCGGTCTTGAAGGCCGGGTCCGTCAGCGTATGAATGAACGGGATCAGGAATTCGTCCTTCGCGCGGATCGACGTGACCTCGTGATACGCGTTGAAGATCTCGCCTTCGTCGAGGCCGAGCGATTCGACGATGTATTGGTACGCGTGCGTGTGAATCGCTTCCTCGAACGCCTGGCGCAGCAGGAACTGCCGGCACTCGGGCGCCGTGATGTGGCGGTACGTGCCGAGCACGATGTTGTTCGCGGCGAGCGAGTCGGCCGTCACGAAGAAGCCGAGGTTGCGCTTCACGATGCGGCGCTCGTCCTCGGTCAGACCGTTCGGGTCCTTCCACAGTGCGATGTCGCGGGACATGTTGATTTCCTGCGGCATCCAGTGGTTCGCGCAACCGGCCAGATACTTTTCCCACGCCCACTTGTACTTGAACGGCACCAGCTGATTGACGTCAGTCTGGCCGTTGATGATGCGCTTGTCGGCGACATTGACCCGCGCTTCCGTACCGCCGGCGGGAACAGCCGATGCTTGCGGCGGCACCGCAAGATCGCCTTCGAAAATGTCACGGACCTGATGGGCGGCAGGCGTTGCAGCCTGCATTCCGACAGCCATCCCGGCGGAGGTGCGCATCGCGTTTTGCTGCGCTCCGCTCGCGGGGGTTACGGCAGTCTTCTCGTCATCCCAGTTGAGCATAAATTCTCACCATCAATTTAGAACGGTTTGTACCATCTTTTCCTGAGCGATAAAAGGGTTCGCTCACGAAAAATCCTTTTTTCGATTCGCGTTGCGACCTCGATACAACACTTTGAGCAACGCATCGTCGTTCATGCAGCGCGCGATGTGAGTCGCGCTTGTATCGCGAGGTGCGCTCGACGCATCGAACGCTGATCGAAACGCGACGCCGTCGGGGCTGTTTCGATCGCTTGTCACTGCCTGCAACGCAGGTGTCGCGTTACAGATTCCTTATCATTTTTTTAGTTGAGAGCGGCGCACACTGCAACCTCGATCGGTCGTCGTGTGCGCCGCGCAGGCCTGCTTCTCAGGTCAGGCGCACTGCGTTACTGGCACGCTTCGCATTCGTCGAAGCCGGGATCGCCCGGACGCATCGTGCACACCGGACCGTCCGCTTCGACCGGCGCGAGTGCCGGCGCCGCGTTGATCGCGCCCGACGATGCATCGCCGCCTGCCGCACCGAAACCGCCCGCCGCGCCTTGCGCGCCGCCGCTGCCCGAGCTGCCGCTGCCTGCACCGCCCGTCGGCACTGCGTTCAGCGCGCCGTGTGCGACCGTCGACTTCTCGACGTGCGTCGCCGCCATCGTGCGGAGGTAGTAGGTCGTCTTCAGGCCGCGCAGCCACGCGAGCTTGTAGACCTCGTCGAGCTTCTTGCCCGACGCGCCGCCCATGTAGATGTTCAGCGACTGCGCCTGGTCGATCCACTTCTGGCGACGCGACGCCGCTTCGACCAGCCACGTCGGGTCGACCTCGAACGCGGTCGCGTAGATCGCGCGCAGGTCGGCCGGGATGCGGTCGATGCGCGACAGCATGCCGTCGAAGTACTTCAGGTCGGCGACCATCACCTCGTCCCACAGGCCGCGTTCCTTCAGGTCGCGGACGAGATACTCGTTCACCACCGTGAATTCGCCCGACAGGTTCGACTTCACGTACAGGTTCTGGAAGGTCGGCTCGATACAGGCCGACACGCCGATGATGTTCGAGATCGTCGCCGTCGGCGCGATCGCGACGCAGTTCGAGTTGCGCATGCCGTGCGCGGCGATCCGCGAACGCAGCGTCGTCCAGTCGAGCGATTCCGACGTGTCGACCTCGACGTAGCCGCCGCGCGCTTCCGTCAGCAGCTTCAGCGTGTCCTGCGGGAGGATGCCGCGATCCCACAGCGAACCGCGGTAGCTCGAGTAGCGGCCGCGCTCTTCGGCCAGCTCGGTCGACGCGTAGTACGCGTAGTAGCAGACGGCTTCCATCGAACGGTCGGCGAACTCGACCGCCGCTTCCGACGCGTACGGCGTGCGCAGCAGGTGCAGGCAGTCCTGGAAGCCCATGATGCCCATGCCGACCGGGCGGTGCTTCAGGTTCGAGTTACGCGCCTTCGGCACCGCGTAGTAGTTGATGTCGATCACGTTGTCGAGCATGCGCATCGCGACGCTGATCGTGCGCTTCAGCTTGTCGTGGTCGAGCGCGTAGCTGCCGTCGGCCTGCTTCACCAGGTGGGCGACGAGGTTCACCGAGCCGAGGTTGCACACCGCGATTTCGGTGTCGCTCGTGTTCAGCGTGATTTCCGTGCACAGGTTCGACGAGTGGACGACGCCGACGTGCTGTTGCGGCGAGCGCACGTTGCACGGATCCTTGAACGTGATCCACGGGTGGCCCGTCTCGAACAGCATGCCGAGCATCTTGCGCCAGAGCTGCTGCGCCGGGATCTTCTTGAACAGCTTGATCTCGCCGCGCGCGACCTTGTCTTCGTAAGCCGTGTAAGCCTTCTCGAAATCGGCGCCGAACTTGTCGTGCAGGTCCGGGCAGGTCGACGGCGAGAACAACGTCCAGTCGGCGCCTTCCATCACGCGCTTCATGAACAGGTCGGGGATCCAGTTCGCCGTGTTCATGTCGTGCGTACGGCGACGGTCGTCACCGGTGTTCTTGCGCAGCTCCAGGAACTCCTCGATGTCGAGGTGCCACGATTCCAGGTACGCGCAGACCGCGCCCTTGCGCTTGCCGCCCTGGTTCACCGCGACGGCCGTGTCGTTCACGACCTTCAGGAACGGGACCACGCCTTGCGACTTGCCGTTCGTGCCCTTGATATGCGAGCCGAGTGCGCGCACGCGCGTCCAGTCGTTGCCGAGGCCGCCCGCGAACTTCGACAGCAGCGCGTTCTCCTTCAGCGCTTCATAGATGCCGTCGAGATCGTCCGCGACCGTCGTCAGGTAGCACGACGACAGCTGCGAGCGGTGCGTGCCCGAGTTGAACAGCGTCGGCGTCGAGCTCATGAAGTCGAAGCTCGACAGCACGTTGTAGAACTCGATCGCGCGCGTTTCGCGGTCGATCTCGTTCAGCGACAGGCCCATCGCGACGCGCATGAAGAATGCCTGCGGCATTTCGATACGGGTGCCGTCGACGTGCAGGAAGTAGCGGTCGTAGAGCGTCTGCAGGCCGAGGTAGCCGAACTGCAGGTCGCGGTTCGCGTCGAGGGCTTCGCCGAGGCGCTTCAGGTCGAACTGCAGCAGCTTGTCGTCGAGCAGGCCGGCGTCGACGCCGCGCTTCAGGAACTGCGGGAAGTATTCGGCGTAGCGGGTCGACATCTCGGCCTGCACGACTTCCTCGCCGAGGATCTCGCGGCGGATCGTGTGCAGCAGGATGCGGGCCGTGACCTGGCTGTATGCCGGATCCTTTTCGATCATCGTGCGCGCCGCGAGGATCGCCGAGTCGTAGACCTGGCTCATCGGCACGCCGTCGTACAGGTTCTTCACCGTCTCCGCGACGATCGGGTCAGGGTTAACCGCAGCGCCGAGGCCGTCGCACGCCGACACGATCAGCGCGCGCAGCGCGTTCAGGTCGAGCGGGCGCGTGACGCCGTTGTCGACGACGTTGATGCCGGTGGTCGACTCGCCGCCCGCGGCCGCCGCTTCCTCGCCCGCATGCTGGCGCTCGAGGTGACGCTTCTCGCGATACAGCACGTACGCACGCGCGACGTTGTGCTCGCCGCCGCGCATCAGCGCGAGTTCGACCTGGTCCTGGATGTCTTCGATATGGAACGTACCGCCGTTCGGGCGGCTGCGCACGAGCGCGCGAACGACGTTGTGCGTCAGTTGTTCGACCTGCTCGCGTACGCGCGCCGATGCCGCGCCCTGCCCGCCATTGACGGCCAGGAAAGCCTTGGTCACCGCGATCGCGATCTTCGAGGGTTCGAACGACACCACGCTGCCGTTGCGGCGGATCACCTTGTAGTCGGCGAACGTGGCCTGCGGCGCGAGCGCCTTCGCGCCCTGTTCGGTCCCGCCGAGCGGACGGCTCGAGGCGCTCTCGTACTGGGACGTCGCGTTGTCGGTGGTTTGCATGTGCAAAGCTCCTGGTGTTGGATGGTGCGGAGAGAACCGCGGATTAAAACGAACGCTGCGCAATGCGGTGCGCGAGCGGTAAGAGGCGAGCGATGCGCCGGGGAAGCCGGTTCGGTCGATGCGCGACAACCAAACCGGTCGTGTGCTTCGTCATGTATACCCTGCCCCGTCGATGTTCGCTGCGCTGATCGCGCCGCCCGGACCGCCCGGCCTGACGCGCCGCCCTGAGAACCCTGTCCGCCGGCGTGGCCGCCGGCTGGTGCCGCTCGGGTTTTCCCCTGCGACACACACTATATCTAGTACAGAACTACTCAACTGGCACCAAGTATAGTGGACATTCGGAGGACGTCCAAACGGATAATTTGCGATAGAGGTCTTGACATCGCTCACGCGCAGACACGGCAAGGCATTGGTCGGAGAAAAAACTTTCTCCGCTCAAAAAAACCCGCGATCAGTGCTGACGGAAAGGAAAGTATTCGGCGGAAAAACCGGCATCGCTCGCGAAGCGTTGCCAATCGAAATGCGGGCCCGGGTCGGTCTTGCGGCCCGGTGCGACGTCCGAATGCCCGGCGAACGCGTCGACCGGGTAGCGCGCGGCGAGCGCGCGGGAGAGCGCGGCGAGCACCGCGTATTGCGCATCGTCGAACGGCACGTCGTCCGCGCCCTCGAGCTCGATGCCGATCGAGAAGTCGTTGCAGCGCGTGCGGCCGAAGAACTCGGACGCGCCCGCGTGCCACGCGCGCTCGTCGCACGACACGAACTGCACGAGCTCGCCGCCGCGGCGGATCAGGAAATGGGCGGACACGCGCACGCCGCGCCGGTGGCTCTGGTAATAGGGGTGCGCATCGCAGTCGAGGCGATTCAGGAACAGCGCCTCGATCGCGTCGCCGCCGAATTCGCCGGGCGGCAGGCTGATGTTGTGGACGACCACGAGCGTCGGCACCGCACCCGCGGGCCGCATCTCGAAGTTCGGCGACGGCGCATGGCGCGCTTCGCGCACCCAGCCGTTCGCGTCGACCGACAACGCCGGCGCGTCGCTCATCGCGCGTCGCGGCCGTTCACGCGCGCGGCGTGGCGCTGCGCATGCTCGACGCTGCAGAAGTATTCGCCGCTCGCGGCCACGGCGTCGCCCTTCGGCGCATGCACGCCGCATTCGGCGCAGCGCACCATCGGTTCCGGCAGCGACCGCGCGTCGCCGTTCGGGCGCGCGGCGCCGGCGCCAGCACCGGGCGCACCGTCGTAACCGGCGCCGCGGCCGGCGCGCGCCTGCGCCTGTTCCTGCGCGTGGCGCAGCTTGCGCGCGAGCCACGAACCCGCGAAGAAGAGAAGGATCAGGAGAAGAATCTGTCGCATCGGAAACCTGCGGTCAAACCACGGAGCGGTGCAGCAGCACCTCGAAAACGAACCGGCTGCCGACATACGCGAGCAGCAGCGCGGCGAACGACACGAGCACCCAGCGCGCGGCGCCGCGGCCGCGCCAGCCCGACGTCTTGCGGGCAACCAGCAGGCCGCCGAACATCAGCCACGACAGGATCGCGAACACCGTCTTGTGGTCGAGCCGCAACATGCGCGCGTCGACCTGCTCGCTGAACAGGATGCCCGACGCGAGTGTCAGCGTCAGCAGCACGAAGCCGGCGCCGATCAGGCGGAACAGCAGCTTCTCGAGCGTGAGCAGCGGCGGCAGCGTTTCGAGCCAGCTCGCGATCCAGCCCGTCGAGCCGTCGCGCCCACCGCTTCTCAGCGACTGCAGGCGACGCTCGACCATCAGCATCAGGATCGCGTGCAGCGCGGCGATCGCGAACAGCCCGTAGGCGATGTTCGCGATCAGGAAATGCAGCTTGAACAGCGGCGCTGCGGCATAAGGAAGCACCCGCACGCCGCCGAACACGAGCGGCAGCAGCGACGCGCCGCACGCGAGCGGCAGCACCAGCAGGCGCAGGCTGTCGAGCGGGAAGAAGAAGCTCTCGATCCAGTAGATGCCGGCGCCGAGCCAGAACATCGCCGACAGCGCGAACGCGAAGCCGAACACCATCGCGTCGTTCGGAAAGATCGTCATGTGGAGCAGCACGCCGTGCGCGACCAGCGCGGCGAACAGCAGCGCGCGGCCGGCCCCGCTCATCCCGGACGCGGCGGACGCCGGAACCGGCACGGCCGGCACGCTCGCGACGAGCGGCGTCGCGCCCTGGCGGTGCGAGCGCCAGCCTGCGACGGCGAGGCCGCCGTACAGGAATGCGGTGAGGGCATACAGTACAATATCCATGTTCGAAGTTTACACTAGGCCCCCTTCCCGCGACGGCTCCCTTTGTTCGGTTCCGCCGCGCCTTCGGGCCCCACTGTCCATCGCTCCCCATGCTCGACAATCTCACTCAACGGATGGCGCGCGTCGTCAAGACGCTGCGCGGCGAGGCCCGGCTCACCGAGGCGAACACGCAGGAGATGCTCCGCGAGGTGCGTCTCGCGCTGCTGGAAGCCGACGTGTCGCTGCCGGTCGTTCGCGAATTCATCGCCAAGGTCAAGGAAAAGGCGCTCGGCGAAGAAGTGATCAGCAGCCTGTCGCCGGGCCAGGCGCTCGTCGGCGTGGTCCAGAAGGAACTGACCGCCGTGATCGGCGGCGACTACGAAGGCAAGGCCGCCGAGCTGAACCTCGCGGTCACGCCACCCGCCGTGATCCTGATGGCCGGCCTGCAGGGCGCGGGCAAGACCACGACCGTCGGCAAGCTCGCGAAGCTGCTGCGCGAGAAGTACAAGAAGAAGGTGCTGACCGTGTCGTGCGACGTGTATCGCCCGGCCGCGATCATGCAGCTGAAAACGGTGACCGAGCAGGTCGGCGCCGACTTCTTCCCGTCCACGCCGGACCAGAAGCCCGTCGACATCGCGCTCGCCGCCGTCGACTGGGCGAAGCGCCACTACCATGACGTGCTGCTCGTCGACACGGCCGGCCGCCTCGGCATCGACGAGGCGATGATGCAGGAAATCGCCGCGCTGCACGGCACGCTGAAGCCGGCCGAAACGCTGTTCGTCGTCGACGCGATGCTCGGCCAGGACGCGGTCAACACCGCGAAGGCGTTCAACGACACGCTGCCGCTCACCGGCGTCGTGCTGACCAAGCTCGACGGCGACTCGCGCGGCGGCGCCGCGCTGTCGGTGCGTCACGTCACGGGCAAGCCGATCAAGTTCGTCGGCGTCGCCGAGAAGCTCGACGGCCTCGAGGTGTTCCACCCCGACCGGATGGCGAACCGGATCCTCGGCATGGGCGACATCCTCGCGCTCGTCGAGGAGGCGCAGCGCGGCGTCGATGTCCAGGCCGCGCAGAAGCTCGCCGACAAGGTCAAGAAAGGCGGCGATTTCGACCTGAACGATTTCCGCGCGCAGATCTCGCAGATGAAGAACATGGGCGGCCTGTCGTCGCTGATGGATAAGCTCCCCGCGCAGTTCCAGCAGGCGGCGGCCGGCGCCGACATGGGCCAGGCCGAAAAGTCGATCCGCCGGATGGAAGGGATCATCAGCTCGATGACGCCCGCCGAGCGCGCGAAACCCGAGATCATCAAGGCGACGCGCAAGCGCCGCATTGCAGCCGGCGCGGGCGTGCCGGTGCAGGAAGTCAACCGGATGCTGAACCAGTACGACCAGATGCGTACGATGATGAAGAAGCTGAAGGGCGGCAACATGCAGAAGATGATGCGCGGCCTGAAGGGCATGATGCCCGGCATGCGCTGATTTCGCCCGTCGGCCGGCGCGCGGGTTTTTGCCGTAGCGCGCGCCTGCCGTTCTGCTTCATTCTTATTTGTATACCGACTGCCCGCCAGAACACATGAACCGCGAAGAAGCCCTCCACATTTTCGACCACTCCGAAGAGATCGTCTCGGCCGACGCCGTCAACGCGTCGATCTCGAAGATGGCCGACGCGATCCGCGCCGAGATCGGCGACGCGTTCCCGCTCGTTCTCTCGGTGATGGGCGGCGCCGCGGTGTTTACCGGGATGCTGCTGCCGCATCTCGATTTCCCGCTCGAATTCGACTACATCCACCTGACCCGCTACCGCAACACGACGCAGGGCAGCCCGGAGATGCACTGGCGCGTCGCGCCGCGCGAATCGGTGAAGGACCGCATCGTGCTCGTACTCGACGACATCCTCGACGAAGGCGAGACGATGGCCGCGATCCGCGACCGCATCCTCGACATGGGCGCGCAGCGTTTCATGTCGGCCGTGCTGTGCGAGAAGACGCTCGCGAAGGCGAAACCGCTGCACCCGGACTTCTGCGGCTTCTCGGTGCCTGACCGCTACGTGTTCGGCTGCGGGATGGACGCGAAGGGCTACTGGCGCAACCTGCCGACGATCCGCGCGCTGACCGCGAACGTCTGATCGCCGCCCTGCCCGCCATATAAACAGAAAGCGGCGCGCCGGTTTCCCGGCGCGCCGCTTTTTTTCGTCGACCGCCCGCGCTACGGCTGCAACTGGTGCACGAACGCGCGAATGCCCGCGAGCAGCATCTCGACCGAGATCGCGACGAGCACGAGGCCCATCAGCCGCTCGAACGCCGCGACGGTCCGTTCGCCGAGCCACGCCTGAATCCTTTCGGCCAGCACCAGCGTGATCGCGCAGACGATCATCGTGACCGTCAGCGCGCCGACCCACTCGAACATCTTGCCCGGCGCCTGCGACGTCAGCAGCATCACCGTCGCGAGCGCGGACGGCCCGGCCAGCGCCGGAATCGCGAGCGGCACGATGAACGGCTCGCCGCCCGCGCGCGGATCGCTGCCGAGCGCGCCGTCCGGATGCGGGAAGATCATCCGCAGCGCGATCAGGAACAGCACGATCCCGCCGCCGAGCCGCAGCGACAGGTCGGTGAGGCTCATCATCCGCAGGAAGCGGTCGCCGACCACCATGAAGAACAGCAGGATCACGAACGCGATCCCCACTTCACGCAGGATCAGCTTCACGCGCCGCTCGCGCGGCACATCCCGCATCGCCGAAATGAACAGCGGGATGTTGCCGAGCGGATCCGTGATCAGCACGAGGAGCACGGTGGCCGACAGGAACGTGTATTCCATCGTGTCCCCCGGTCGCCGCGCTTAGTGCGCGAGCGCGGCGCGGATCTTCTCGGCGACCGTCGCCGCGGCCGTGTCGGCCGGCAGCAGCGTCGCTTCGGCATCGCGGCGGCCCTGGTACTCGATCTTGCCTTCCTTCAGGCCGCGCTCGCCGATCACCAGACGATGCGGCACGCCGATCAGTTCCCAGTCGGCGAACATCACCCCCGGGCGCTCGCCGCGATCGTCGAGGATCACGTCGATGCCGGCCGCGACGAGTTCCGCGTACAGCTTGTCGGCCGTCTCGCGCACCAGGTCGCTGCGGTCATAGCCCATCGGGCACAGCACGACCTCGAACGGCGCGATCGACTCCGGCCAGATGATGCCGCGGTCGTCGAAGTTCTGTTCGATCGCCGCGCCGAGAATACGCGTGATGCCGATGCCGTAGCAGCCCATCAGCATCGGCTGCGGCTTGCCCGACTCGTCGAGGAACGTCGCGCCCATCGCTTCCGAGTACTTGGTGCCGAGCTGGAACACGTGGCCGACTTCGATGCCGCGGCAGATGTCGATCACGCCCTTGCCGTCCGGCGACGGATCGCCCTTCTTCACGTTGCGCACGTCGGCGACGTCCGGCTCCGGCAGGTCGCGGCCCCAGTTCACGCCGGCGATGTGATAGTCGACCTCGTTCGCACCGACGACGAAGTCGCTCATGTTCGCGACCGTGCGGTCGGCGATCACCTTCACCGGCTTCTTCGTGCCGACCGGGCCGAGGTAGCCCGGCGGCGTGCCGAACCACTCGACGATTTCCTGCTCGGTCGCGAAGCGATGGTTCTTCAGGCCCGGCAGCTTCGACACCTTGATCTCGTTCAGGTCGTGGTCGCCGCGCAGCATCACGAGCCAGATGGTCGGCTCGGCGCCTTCGTTGTCGGTCGCGAGCACGATCGACTTGATCGTGCGCTCGAGCGGGATCGACAGCAGTTCGGCGACGGCCTCGCACTTCGCCTTGCCGGGCGTCGCGACCTTTTCCATCGCTTCGGCGGGCGCCGCGCGCTCGCCAATCAGCGGCAGCGCTTCGGCCGCCTCGACGTTCGCTGCGAACTCGGACGTCGGGCAGTACGCGATCGCGTCCTCGCCGGTGTCGGCGATCACGTGGAACTCGTGCGAGAAGTTGCCGCCGATCGAGCCGCTGTCGGCCGCGACCGCGCGAAACTCGAGGCCGAGGCGCGAGAAGATGCGCACGTACGCGTCGTACATCTTGCGGTACGACTCGTTCAGGCCGGCCGCATCCTTGTCGAACGAATACGCGTCCTTCATGATGAATTCGCGGCCGCGCATCACGCCGAAGCGCGGACGGATCTCGTCGCGGAACTTCGTCTGGATCTGGTAGAAGTTCACCGGCATCTGCCGGTAGCTCTTGATCTGGTTGCGCGCGATGTCGGTGACGACTTCCTCGTGCGTCGGCCCGATCACGAAATCGTTGTCCTTGCGGTCCTTGAAGCGCAGCAGCTCGGGGCCGTACTGCTCCCAGCGACCCGACTCCTGCCACAGCTCGGCCGGTTGCACGGCCGGCATCAGCAGCTCGATGGCGCCCGCCCGGTTCATTTCCTCGCGCACGATCGCCTCGACCTTGCGAATCGAACGCAGGCCGACCGGCAGGTAGTTGTAGATGCCGCCGGCGACGCGACGGATCATGCCGGCGCGGACCATCAGCTTGTGGCTGACGATCTCTGCGTCGGCGGGTGCCTCTTTCAGGGTGCCGATAAAGAAACGGGAAGCTTTCATGCGGACGGTTCCAAAAACGGCGCCCCCAGGCGGGGCGCCCGAAAAAGTTTCAAGGTGAAAAAGCTGCGCGCGGCGAACAACGAGGGACGACGATGGCGCAGACGACGTAGCAGACTAATCAGGGACAATTCAGCCGGCGTACCCCGCGCGGATTCGCTCCGTCACGGTGCGCAGCGCCCGTTATCTGTTTATAATCAAAGCAATTTTAAAGGATTCGAAGGTGGTTGTATGCTGGATCGTGAAGGCTTTCGCCCGAACGTCGGCATCATCCTCTTGAACGCGCGCAACGAGGTGTTTTGGGGCAAGCGGCTCCGCGAGCATTCCTGGCAGTTTCCTCAAGGTGGGATCAAGTACGGCGAGACCCCCATGCAGGCGATGTACCGGGAACTGCACGAGGAAACGGGCCTGCATCCGGAACACGTCAAGATAATCGGCCGCACTCGCGACTGGTTGCGTTACGAGGTGCCTGACAAGTTCATCAAACGCGAAGTACGCGGTCATTACCGCGGCCAGAAGCAGATCTGGTTCCTGCTGCGGATGGTTGGACGCGATTGCGACATTTGCTTGCGCGCGACCGACCACCCGGAGTTCGATGCGTGGCGCTGGAACGAGTACTGGGTGCCGCTCGATGCGGTGATCGAGTTCAAGCGGGATGTCTATCAGTTGGCGCTGACGGAACTGTCGCGCTTCCTGCGCCGCCCGGCGCAGCGAGCCGAGAAGCCGCGCGGGCCGCGTGTGTCGCGCTATCCGCGCGTCATCGGCGCACAGGCCCAGACGCTGACGATTGTCGACGCATCGGTAGTCTGTTCGGAGATCGAAGTGGAGGCGAGCACGCTCGACGAGATGCCGCCCCGCGTGATCGTCGGCAAATGACGAGTCGGACTGCATGACCGGGCGCGACCTTGTGTCGCGCCCTTTTTTTACGAGGAATGCATATTGAAAGCGATTGCTCTCGCGCTCGCATCGATCGCCGCGCTGGCCGCCCTGGCCGGCTGCGCGAACTCGAAAGCGCCGTCCAACAAGGATGACAGCGAGTTCGTGTACCTGCTCGACCGTCAGGGAAGCTGGAAGGAAAATACCGTCGACACGCTGCCGCCGCTGCCGCAAACGGGCGATCTGCTGCCGTTCAACGTGTCGCAGAACACGCCACTCAAGTTCTTCGTCGATGCGAAGTCGCTCGACGTCGGCACCGACGGCGTCGTGCGCTACGCAGTCGTCATCACGAGCCCGGCCGGTGCCCGCAACGTGAACTACGAAGGCATCCGCTGCGACACCTACGAATGGCGCCAGTACGCGGGCCTGAACGCCGACCACAACGGCTGGGATCGCACGGTCGAGAACGACTGGCGGCGCATCGAGAACGGCGAGCTGAACGCCTACCACTCCGCGCTCTACCAGGACTACTTCTGCGCGAACAAGATGCCGCAGGGCTCGACCCGGCAGATCCTCGAAAACATCCGGTTCCACCGCACCGCGATGACGCAGTTGCGCTGACGGTACGCGATGCGGGCCGCCCGCATCGTCCCGCCGCACGAAAAAGCCCGCATTGCGCGGGCTTTTTCATTTGAACGACGGCACCCGGCCGGCGATCACACCAGCACGAGGTTGTCGCGATGAATCAGTTCGGGCTCCAGCATGTAGCCGAGCACGGTCTCGATCTCGCCGCTCGGCTTGCGGTGAATCAGCTTCGTTTCCGCACTGCTGTAGTTCGTGAGCCCGCGCGCCACCTCGCGCCCGTCCGGGCCGACACATGCGATGACTTCGCCGCGCGCGAATGCGCCCTGCACGTCGATCACGCCGATCGGCAGCAGGCTCTTGCCGCCGGCCGTCAGCTTCTCGACCGCGCCCGCGTCGATCACGACGTGGCCGCGGACCTGCAGATGGTCGGCCATCCATTGCTTGCGTGCCGCCATCCGCGCGGTCCGTGCGATCAGTTGCGTGCCGATCGCCTCGCCGGCCGCCAGACGCACGAGCACGTCGGCCTCCCGGCCGCTCGCGATCACGGTATTCGCGCCGCTGTGCGCCGCACGCTTCGCCGCGAGGATCTTCGTCAGCATCCCGCCGCGACCGAGACTCGAACCCGCGCCGCCTGCCATCGCCTCGAGCTCGGGGGCGCCCGCATTGGCCTCGCCGACGAGCGTCGCATTCGGGTCCTTGCGCGGATCGGCCGTAAACAGCCCCGACTGGTCGGTGAGGATGATCAGCGCGTCGCCTTCGATCAGGTTCGCGACGAGCGCGCCGAGCGTGTCGTTGTCGCCGAACTTGATTTCGTCGGTGACGACCGTGTCGTTTTCGTTGATGATCGGCACGACGCCGAGCCGCAGCAGCGTGAGCAGCGTCGAACGCGCATTCAGGTAGCGCTCGCGGTCCGCCAGATCGGCATGCGTGAGCAGGATCTGCGCAGTGCGGATGCCGTGCTCGGTGAAGCGGCTTTCGTAGACTTGCGCGAGCCCCATCTGGCCGACCGCGGCGGCGGCCTGCAGCTCGTCGATTTCCCGCGGCCGCTTGCTCCAGCCGAGCCGCTGCATACCTTCGGCAATCGCGCCCGAACTGACGAGCACGACTTCCTTGCCCTGCGCACGCAGCGCAGCGATCTGGGCCGCCCAGCGGCCGATTGCAGCATGATCGAGCCCCTTGCCGTCGTTGGTCACGAGGCTGGAGCCCACCTTCACCACCAATCGCTTCGAATCCGCGATGATCGAACGCATCCTGCACTGTCTCCTGTATCTGATGCCTGCCCGGCCGGGCGCGATTGAACGCCAACGCCGGGCGGCACGCCCGGCGCGTTGGCGAACGCTCAGGCGTCGTCGCCCGGCGTCGCGCCGCCCTTCGCCGGCGGCGCATCGCGGAAACGCACGTCGGCCGCGAGATCCTCCGCCTCCGCCGCGCGATGCGCGTCCGAATGCTCGGAAAGGTAGTCGTAGATCGCGTAGCACAGCGCTTCGCAGCCCTGGCCCGTCAGCGCCGAGATCTCGAACACGGGGCCGTCCCAGCCGAAGCGGTCGAGGAAATCCGCGACGCGCGCCTCGCGCTCGTCTTCCGGCACCATGTCCAGCTTGTTGAGCACGAGCCAGCGCGGCTTCTCGTAGAGCGCCTCGTCGTACTTGCGCAGCTCGCCGACGATCGCCGTCGCTTCCGCGACCGGATCGACGCTTTCGTCGAACGGCGCGAGATCGACCAGATGCAGCAGCACACCGGTACGCTGCAGGTGGCGCAGGAATTGATGCCCGAGGCCCGCGCCTTCGGCCGCGCCTTCGATCAGCCCCGGGATATCGGCGATCACGAAGCTCTTGCTCGGACCGACCCGCACCACACCGAGATTCGGCGCGAGCGTCGTGAACGGGTAGTCGGCGATCTTCGGCTTCGCGTTCGACACCGACGAGATGAAGGTCGACTTGCCCGCGTTCGGCATGCCGAGCAGGCCGACGTCGGCGAGCACCTTCAGCTCGAGCTTCAGCATGCGCCGCTCGCCCGGCTTGCCGTCCGTCTTCTGGCGCGGCGCGCGGTTCGTGCTCGACTTGAAATGCAGGTTGCCGAGGCCGCCGGCGCCGCCCTGCGCGAGCATCACCCGCTGGTCGTGCTCGGTCAGGTCGGCGATCAGCTCGCCCGTGTCCATGTCGCTGATGATGGTGCCGACCGGCATGCGCAGCGTGACATCGTCGCCGCCCTTGCCGTAGCAATCCGAGCCGCGACCGTTTTCGCCGTTGCGCGCGAGGTGCTTCTTCGCGTAACGGTAGTCGATCAGCGTGTTGATGTTGCGGTCGGCGATCGCGTAAACGCTACCGCCGCGGCCGCCGTCGCCACCGTCCGGACCGCCGAACGGGACGAATTTCTCGCGGCGCATCGACGCGCTGCCATCGCCTCCGTCGCCGGCGATGACTTCGATTCGTGCTTCGTCAATGAACTTCATTCGTCACTCCGCCCAGTATTTCCGCTATTGTGCCGCGCGCCGGCACGCTTGAACAATCTGCCGTTCGGCCGATCGTACGCCGCTCGCGCGAGGGTCGCCGGCCCGCATTTGCAGGCGGCGACCCAATAAAAAAGGCCCCGCGAAGACTGCGGGGCCTTTCGGCTACGAAGCCCGTGGGTGCCTGACTTAGGCAGCCGCCGGGACGACGATGACCAGATGCTTCTTGTCCGCGCCCTTCGTCGCGAACTTGACGTGACCGTCGACCAGCGCGAACAGGGTGTGATCCTTGCCCATGCCGACGTTCTCGCCAGCGTGCATGCGCGTACCGCGCTGACGCACGATGATGCCGCCGGCATTGATTGCCTGGCCGCCGTACACTTTCACGCCGAGACGTTTCGACTCGGAGTCGCGGCCGTTCCGGGAAGAGCCGCCTGCCTTTTTGTGTGCCATCTGATTGCTCCTTTACCGAGGCGCTTACGCGTTGATCGCGTCGATGCGCAGCTCAGTGTAGTTCTGGCGGTGGCCGCCGTGCTTTTGGTAGTGCTTCCGGCGACGCATCTTGAAGATGGTGACCTTGGCATGACGACCGTGCGACACAACGGTGGCCTTGACGGAAGCCCCACTGACCAGCGGCGTACCGAACTTAATCGATTCGCCTTCGCCCACTGCGAGAACCTGGTCGAGCGTGATTTCAGCGTCAATGTCAGCCGGTATCTGTTCTACTTTGAGTTTTTCGCCAACGGCAACCTTGTACTGCTTGCCGCCGGTTTTTATGACCGCGTACATTGAGAACCTCACTCTGGATCCAATTTTTCCGCACACCACGCGCGGAAAACACGTGATTATACATGGGGTTAGCACCGAAGTCAAAACCGATCGACGATTACCGCGCGCGGGCCTCGGCCAGACGGTCAAAATCGCGCTGCCGGTACGTCTGACAGACCGGCATATCGCGGATTCGACTTATAATCCGCCGCACCACCCAATTCCATCATCATGTCGTCGTCCACCGCCTCCCCCACCC